>SFHU01000027.1 GCA_004555535.1 Clostridiales bacterium | reverse complement strand
CTTCGCCTTGGTCTGGATATCGTTTTCCTCGATCGTGGCGGAGAGCTGCACCTCCTTGATGGAGACGACCTTTTGATTCTTGCGGATCTCGCGCTCCTTCTTGGCCTGCTCGTAACGGTACTTGTCGTAATCCATCAGCTTGCAGACAGGCGGTTTGGCGGTCGGAACGATCTTCACGAGATCCAGCCCCGCCTCCTCGGCCAGTTCAAGCGCTTTGCGAATCGGCAGGACGCCGAGCTGTTCACCCTTCTGGTCGATGACACGCACCTCTCGGTCGCGAATTTCCTCGTTCATCATCAGATCTGCTGCCATGTTGTTTGCGATACACCTCCAATAAGTCTTTGCGCGGAAACCACGCAAAAAGAGCGGGCAAGCAGCCCGCTCTTTGCACATCAAAAGAACGCCAATGTGCCTCGGCAACGCAATTGCGCCGGGCGAGAAGCGGGCGGCTTCTACTTCGTACTTGTTCATTGTACGACGAAGCCGCCCGTTTGTCAAGCATTTTTTCGTCAGTCAAGGGCATGATTTCGCGTTATTTTCAGGTTCTGTCGGCAATCTCCTTCGCGAGCTTTGCCTTGAGCTCCTCCAGTGTCATCGTCGTGGTCTGGTCGGTCTCGCGGTCGCGGACGGAAACCGTGCCGGAGGCAACCTCCTTCTCGCCGATGATCAGCATGTAGGGCACGCGGTCGACCTGGCGCGCCTCGCGGATCTTGTAGCCGATCTTCTCGTTGCGGGTATCGAGCTCGCAGCGCACCTTCGCCGCGCGCAGCGCGTCATAGACGCCGCGGGCATAGTCCATGCTCTTGTCGGACACCGGCAGCACCTTGACCTGCACCGGCGCGAGCCACGTCGGGAACTTGCCGGCGAAATGCTCGGTGATGATGCCGATAAAGCGTTCGATGGAGCCGAAGCAGACGCGATGGATCATGATCGGACGCTTACGCGTGCCGTCCTCGTCGATGTACTCGAGACCGAAGTTCAGCGGCATCTGGAAGTCGAGCTGGATCGTGCCGCACTGCCAGGTTCTGCCCAGGCTGTCGCGCAGGTGGAAATCGATCTTCGGGCCGTAGAACGCGCCGTCGCCCTCGTTGACGATGTAGGGCATGCCAAGCGCCTCGAGGGCGCCCTTGAGGCCGGCGGTCGCCGCCTCCCAGTCCTCGTCGCTGCCCATGCTGTTCTCCGGGCGGGTGGAGAGCTCGACGAAGTAGTCAAAGCCGAACTTCGAATAGACCTCGTTGATCAGGTGCACGACGCCCATGATCTCGCTCTGGATCTGGTCCGGGCGCATGAAGATGTGCGCGTCGTCCTGCGTGAAGCAGCGGACGCGGAACAGGCCGTGCAGCGCGCCCTTGAGCTCATGGCGGTGGACGACGCCCAGCTCGCCCACGCGCAGCGGCAGCTCACGGTAGCTGTGCGGCTGGCTGCGGTAGACCATGACGCCGCCCGGGCAGTTCATCGGCTTGATGCAGAAGTCCTCGCCGTCGATCTTGGTGGCGTACATGTTGTCCTTATAGTGATCCCAGTGGCCGCTCGTCTCCCAGAGGTGACGGCTCATGATCATCGGCGTGGAGACCTCGACGTAGTTGTCGCGGTAGTGGATGTCGCGCCAGTAATCGATCAGCGCGTTCTTGATCGCCATGCCCTTGGGCAGGAAGAACGGGAAGCCGGGGCCCTCGTCGCAGAGCATGAACAGGCCCATCTCCTTGCCGATGCGGCGATGGTCGCGGCGCTCCGCCTCCTCCATGAGCTTGAGGTGCGCCTGCAGCTCGTCCTGATTGCGGAAGGCAATGCCGCCGATGCGCGTGAGCATGATGTTGTTCTTGTCGTTCTTCCAGTAGGCGCCGGAGAGCTGCGTAATCTTGAAGGCCTTGAGCGCCTTCGTGTAGCACAGGTGCGGGCCGACGCACATGTCGACATATTCGCCCTGCTGGAAGAAGCTCAGCTCGGCATCCTCCGGCAGGTCGCCGATGTGCTCGACCTTGTAGATCTCGCCGCGCTCCTGCATGAGCTTGATGGCGTCCTCGCGGGAGAGGATAAACGGCTTGATCGGCAGGTTTTCCTTCACGATCTTCGCCATCTCGGCCTCGATCGCCGGGAAATCCTCGTCGGAGAGCTTCGTCTCGCCCAGATCCACGTCATAGTAAAAGCCCTTTTCAGTCGCCGGGCCGTAGGCGAAGCGCGCCTGCGGATAGAGGCGCTTGACCGCCTGCGCGAGAATATGCGCCGCCGTATGGCGAATGACGTGGAGCTCCTCGTCCTGCGGACACTCCGCAGCATGGCCGTCCTTGTAGATGACCTTCATGGTTCTTCCTCCTTCTCGTTGTACGGGGGATAAAAAACGCTCGTCCCCCAGTTGATTGGCTGAGGGACGAGCGGAAAACATCTGCCCGTGGTTCCACCCTGATTGGTGCTCTTTGCCGCTGTATCGCGCGCCTCGCGGCCCGATCGGAAGGTGGTCTTCATTCCGGCCCATGCCGGCGCGCTTGCAGCCGATGGCGCGCCTCTCTTTGGACACTTTCTGCCGGAACTACTCTTCTCCGTCATTTCAGGCAGGGTCAGTATAGCGCGCTTTTTGCAAAAAGTCAAGCGCAAAATCACGCCTTTCCGGCCTCCTGCGCGCTCAGCTGCGTCGTGTAGAGCATCTCATAGACGCCCTTCTTTTTGAGCAGCTCCTCGTGCGTGCCCTGCTCGACGATCCGTCCGTGGTCGATCACCAGGATTGTGTCCGCCTGGCGGATGGTCGAAAGCCTGTGCGCGATGACAAAGGAGGTCGTGCCGCGCATGAGCGTGTCCGTCGCCTGCTGGATCAGCTGCTCCGTCTGCGTGTCCACGGAGCTGGTCGCCTCGTCGAGCACGAAGAGGCTGGGCCTGACGAGAATCGCCCGCGCGAAGGAGATCAGCTGCTTTTCGCCCGTGGAGAGCCGGTCGCCGCATTCGCCGACGTCCGTGTCATAGCCCTTTTCCAGCTTGGCCGCGACGCGGTCGGCGCTGACGGCCCTGGCCGCCTGCTCGACCTCCTCGTCCGTCGCCTCCGGACGGCCATAGCGGATGTTTTCGCGGATCGTGCCGGAGAACAGGTGCGGCTCCTGGAGCACGTAGCCGATGTGGCTGTGCAGCCAGAGCTGGCTGCGCTCCTGCACGTCGCGCCCATCGATGAGCACGCGTCCGCCGGTCGGCTCATAGAAGCGGCAGACCAGGTTGACCAGCGTGCTCTTGCCCGCGCCCGTCTCGCCGACGATGGCGACTGTCGCGCCTGCGGGGACGTGGAGATTGAAGTGCGAGAGCACCTCCTCGCCGCCCTCCTCATAGTGGAAGGAGACGTCCTCAAAGTCGACCTCGCCGCGCATCGGCTCCCAGTTTTCCTCCTTGGGATGGAAGGCGTCGCCGTAGCGCGCCTCGACCTCGGGCGTGTCGCAGACCGTCGGCCTGCGCGCCATCAGCTCGGCGACGCGCTCGACGCAGGCCTGCTGGGAAACCGCCTGCGAAATGCCGTTCGCCTGCTGGCGGAAGGCCTGGAACAGGCTGAGCGCGTAGGTCGTAAACGCGCTGAGCACGCCGATGGTCAGCGAACCCTCAAGCACCATGCGCCCGCCGCGCAGCAGCGTGGCGCTCGCCGCCAGCGCGCCGCACAGCACGATCAGCGGCACGTAGATCGCACGCATCCGCCCGTGCAGGATGCCTGCCCGGGCCGCAGCCGCCGTCGTCTGTTCGAATTCGCCGCAGAGCTTTCCTTCCAGCGCCATGGTCTTGCTCGTCTTCGCGCCCATGATGCCCTCGTTGTAGCCCGCGGTGATTTTGGCATGCTGCGCGCGCACGTCGCGGTTGAGCGCGATCAGCCGGCGCTGGAAGTAGACCGTCAGCAGCGTCACCACCGGCGCGAGCACGATCAGCGTCATCGCCAGCGGCAGCGACAGCGTGCCCATCACGACGAACACACCGAGGATATAGGCAAAGCCCCAGATGATATCCGGAAAGCGCCAGGCGATCATGCCGGAGATGCGCTCCGTGTCGCTCATCACGCGCGAGAGGCTGTGGCCCGCGCTCGTGACGCTGTAATAGTCGAGGCTCAGCCGCTGCAGGTTGACGAAGACCGCGTCCTTGAGATCCCGGCTCGTGTACATCTCCAGGCGCATGCAGCAGGCGAAGTAGATGCGCAGCATGATCAGCTCCGTCGCCATGAAGGCGAGATACTTGAGGAGATAGCCGCCAAGGCCCGCGAGCGTGCCCGCCAGGATGAACCGGTCGACGACCTCCGCCTGAATCAGCGGCAGCATGAAATCCGTCACAGCGAGCACGAGGTTGCTGCCCACAGCGCCGGCGATCAGCCATGCGTGCTTTTTGAGCACGGGCCAGAGCGTCCTCCAGGGGGCGAGGGAAAAGCCCGTCTTCTTCTGCTCAGCCATGGACCGTCGCCTCCTTCCCCGCCCCGGCGCCCTGCGCCAACGCGGTTTTCGCGTAGACACCGCCCTGCCGCATCAGCGCCTCGTGGGTGCCGCGCTCAACGATCTGTCCGTCCTCCAGCACGATGATCTCGTCCGCGCGCATGAGCGTCGCGACCCTGTGCGCGATGAGGATGAGCGTCGCGTCGCCCGCGGCCTCGCGCAGGTGCGCGCGGATGGCCTCGTCCGTCTTCGCGTCCACGGCGGAGAGCGCGTCGTCAAAGACCATGATCGGCGCGCCGGTGAGCAGCGTGCGCGCGATGGCCGTTCGCTGCTTCTGTCCGCCCGAGAGCGTGACGCCGCGCTCGCCGACCACCGTGTCGTAGCCATCCCTGAATTCCGCGATGGCGCCGCTCAGGCAGGCCGCCTCCGCCGCCTGCTCGATCTCCTCCTGCGAGGCGTCCGCTCGCGCAATGGCGATGTTCTCCTTCAGCGTGCGCGAGAAGAGGAACGGCTCCTGCAGCACGACGCCCACGCCTCGCCGCAGCGCGGCGGCATCCATCCGGCGCAGGTCGACACCGCCGATGGAGATGCTACCCGCGTCAGGATCGTACAACCGCGCCAGCAGCAGCGCCATCGTGCTCTTGCCGCTGCCTGTTCCGCCCAGAATGCCGAGCGTGCCGCCGCCGCGCACCGTGAAGCTCACGTCGCGCAGCACGGGCTTTTGCTCATAGGCAAAGGAGACGTGGTCAAAGCGGATGTCCCCGCGCAGGTCGGCAGCAATCGGGTTTTCAGTCGGCTGCTCCTCCTTCGATTCGAGGATGTAGAGCAGACGGTCCATCGACACGCCGGCCTTGCTCATCTCCGAGATCACGCGGCCCAGCGAGCGCACAGGCCAGGTGAGCTGGCGCGTGTAGCTGACAAACGCCAGATAGGTGCCCAGCGACAGCTCCCCGCGCACGCACAGCACGACGCCGGTCACGACGACGCCCAGCACCTGCGTCATGCTCATCAGGTCGCCCAGCGTCCAGAAGTTGGAGAGCGTCGCGCCCAGGCTCAGCCAGAGGTTGGTGTAGTGCTCGTTCTTCTTGCGGAACTTCTCCAGCTCCGCGCGCTCCCGGCCAAACGCGCGCACGACGCGCACGCCGGTCAGGTTCTCCTGCACGACGGTCGAGAGCGCGCCCTCGGCCTCGTCGCATTCCGTGTAGCGCGAGGCCGCCTTCTTGAAAAACAGCGCCGAATACAGCACGATGCCCGGCACGAACGCCATCGCGACCAGCGACATCCGCACGTCCATCGCCAGCATCGCCGCCATGTAGACGGTGATCAGGAAGATCGTGCTGACCAGCTCGAGCATCTGGTCCATGATGAACGAGCGCACGACCTCCACGTCCGCCGTGCAGCGCTGGATGATGTCGCCCGTCGGGTTCTGCACGTGCCAGCTGTAGGGCAGGCGCTGAATGTGGCTGTAGAGCGCGTCGCGCAGCGACTTGACAAACCGCTCCGAGCCGACGGGCAGGCTCGCGTCCTGCACAAAGCCGGCGGCAAACTGTGCCAGCGACGTCAGCGCCGCCAGGCCGCAGGCCAGCACGAGCAGTCTGCCCACATCAAGCCCGGCGAGCGCCGCGGGCAGCGCCTCCGTCTCCCCCATCAGTACGGTATCCACCGTGAAGCGGATGATCTGCGTGAACAGCGTGCGCAGCAGCGTTCCGCCCAGCACAGCCGCCGTTCCAAGCGCAAGCGCGGGCGCGGCCGGACGCAAATGATGCGCCAGCAGCCGCGCCTTTTGTTTCAAATTCTTTTTCATATTCCCTTCCTGACGTCTGACGCGCGCTTTCCCCTTTCCGCGCGTCAGACGTAGCGAATCGTCTCCTCCGGCGAGACGGCCGCATAGATCAGCGGCGGCAGCGCCGGCCTTTCGGGCGAAACGGTGATGGCACGCTGCATCCGCGCAATCGCCTCGTTCGCCAGCTCACGTTTGTTCAGATACAGGGTCGCCAGCGGCTGCCCGGCCGCGACGGCGTCACCCAGGCGCACGCGCATGACCAGACCGACCGCCGGGTCGATCACGTCGGTCTTCTTCTTGCGCCCTGCGCCCAGATCCTGCGCGCAGTAGCCGATTTCCGTCGTGTCCATTTTGGCGACATAGCCGCCCCGGGGCGCCGGCACGTCGATCCTGTAGGCCGCGTGGGGCAGATAGTCGACATCCTCGCAGACGCGCCCGTCGCCGCCCTGCGCCTCGATCATCTCGCGCAGCCTTTCAAGGCCCGCGCCGCTTTCAAGCGCCCCGCGCATTCTCGCCTTGCCGTCCGCGACGTCCTTGGCGATGCCCGAGGCGACGAGCATCCGGCTGCCCAGCTCCAGCGAGACCGCCAGCAGGTCGCCGCCCGCGCGGCCGGAGAGGATGTCAATGGCCTCCTTGACCTCCAGCGCGTTGCCCACGTGCGTCCCCAGCGGCTGATCCATGCCCGTCACCAGCGCGAGAATCGGCTTGCCCGCCTGCGTGCCGATGTCGACCATCGCGCGCGCGAGCTCGATGGATTCCTCCAGCGTGTGCATGAGCGCGCCGCTGCCGGTCTTGACGTCCAGGATGATCGCGCCCGCGCCGCTGGCCAGCTTCTTGCTGACGATGCTCGAGGCGATCAGCGGCACGCAGCCGACCGTGCCCGTCACATCGCGCAGCGCGTAGAGCGCCTTGTCCGCCGGGCAGAGATCCTGCGTCTGACCGATGACCGCGCAGCCGATGCGCTGCACCTGCTCGACAAATTCCTCCTGCGTCTTTTCCACCGAGCAGCCGGGGATGCTCTCGAGCTTGTCCAGCGTTCCGCCGGTATGCCCCAGCCCGCGCCCCGAGAGCTTGGCGACCTTCGCCCCGCAGGCGGCCGCCAGCGGCACGAGCACCAGCGTCGTCGTGTCGCCGACGCCGCCCGTGGAATGCTTGTCCACGCACACGCCATCGATGGCCGACAGATCGACCACGCCGCCGGAATGCATCATCTCCATCGTCAGGCAGGCGGTCTCCTGCGCGTTCATGCCCTGAAAGCAGATCGCCATCAGCAGCGCGGAAAGCTGGTAATCCGGCACGCTGCCATCCGCGGCGCCGCGCGCAAACGCGCGGATCTCCTCGGGCGAAAGCGCTTCGCCCGCCTTCTTTTTGAGAATCACATCGACAAAATTCATCGTTCATGCCTCCCTTGACGCTGAACCATTGTTTTCCTGGCCGCCCAGGGCGTCAAGCAGCGCGTCCCTCCAGGCGCGCAGCTTTTGCGCATAGGGCAAGGTATAGGCCGGGCTCGTGCTGGGCAGGCGCAGTACACGCTTGCCCGCCCCGGCGCCGGATTTGAGAAACAGCGCATGCGCCGTCGCTCCGTTGCACAGCACGGTTTCAATCCCCGGGCAGCGCGCGTACAGCGACGCAAAGTCGTTGAAGACCACCCCGCGCATGGCGCTGTCCAGGCTGCCCTCCCGCTCGCAGCAGGCGGCGGCGTCCCAAAGCGCGAGATGATGCGAGACGATCAGGGCTTTTTTTCGTTCATAATCATTATGGGGCATTTCTCCCCAAATGTCAAACATTATCGGCCAAAAAGCATTGCGGGGATGCGCATAATACTGCGCATCCTCGAGCGATTTGACGCTGGGCATCGAGCCGACGATCAGCACATGGGCGTCGGCCGCGAAAACCGGCTCAAAGCTTCTGCAAAGCAAGGCATTTTCCCCCGTTCAAGGGCCGTGGCCCGGCTCAGACCTGGCGAATGTCAAACGCCGCCGCGCGGCCCATGCGGTTCATGACCGCCAGCCCGATGCCCGACAGGCCGACCGCCTCGCACAGCGCCATCGTCTCCCCGCGCTCGTCGAGCTCGCGCAGCGCGGAAAACAGCCGTGCCGCGGCATCCTGCGGCCGGCTCGCGCTGCCCAGGCTGATGCGCGTGCGGTTGCCGAAGTCGTGCTCATCAAAGCCGAGAATCGCCACGCGCTCCCCCGCCGCGGCCGCCTCGTCATACTGGCGGCAGATCGCCGCGACGACGCGCGAAGCGTCCCCTTCATAGATGATCGTCTTCGCCTTCGGCGCGTAATGGCGGTATTTCATGCCCGGCGAGCGGACGATCTCTCCCTCGCGCAGCGGGCTCATGACGTGCTCGTCCACGCTCACGCGCCCGAGCACCTGCTCGACCATCTCCGGCGTGATGCCGCCCGGCCTCAGGATCACGGGCGTCTCGCCCGTCGCGTCGATGACGCTCGATTCGACTCCCACCGCGCAGGGACCGTCGTCGAGGATCAGCGGGATACGCCCGTCCATATCCTCGAGCATGTGCTGCGCCGTCGTCGGGCTCGGCCGCCCGCTGCGGTTGCCGCTGGGCGCGGCGATGGGCACGCCCGCCGCACGGATGAGCCCGCGCGCCGCAGCGCTCGAGGGCAGGCGGATGCCGACCGTGTCCAGGCCCGCGCTGACCTCACTGGGGATGCAGTCCGCCTTAGGCAGGATCAGCGTCATCGGCCCCGGCCAGAAGGCTTCCATGAGCCGCTTCGCTGCCTTCGGGATCGCGCGCACCAGCGGCGGAATCTCCTCCATGCAGGAGACATGGACGATCAGCGGATTGTCCGCCGGGCGTCCCTTGGCCTCAAAGATGCGCAGCGCGGCATCGGCGCTCAGCGCGTTGCCGCCCAGGCCGTAGACCGTCTCCGTCGGCATGCCGACCAGCTCGCCCGCGCGGATGAGCGCGCCGCCCTCCGCAAGGCTCTGCTCCGTAATGGGTTTGACTTCTGTCTTCATCTGCATTCCTTCTTTTATGCCTGCGCGCCCAGTCTGCGCAGCTGCTCCTGCTGATCCGCGAAGATCAGCGCGTCGATGATCTCGTCCATGTCGCCGTCCACAAAGGCGTCGATGGTGTAGATCGTCCTGCCCAGCCGGTGATCGGTCACGCGGCCCTCGTTGAAGTTGTAGGTACGGATGCGCTCGCTCCGGTCGCCCGTGCCGACCTGAGCGCGCCTGTCGGCGGCATAGGCCTCGTCCTTCTCGCCCTGCAGCTGCTCATACAGCCGCGCGCGCAGCACGCGCATCGCCTTTTCCTTGTTCTTGAGCTGACTCTTTTCGTCCTGGCAGGTCACGACCAGCCCGGTCGGCAGGTGCGTGATGCGCACGGCGCTGTCCGTCTTGTTGATGTACTGGCCGCCGTGGCCCGACGCGCGGTAGACGTCGATGCGCAGGTCGTTCGGGTCGATCTTCACATCGACCTCCTCCGCCTCCGGCAGCACGGCGACCGTCGCCGTCGAGGTCTGCCGCTTGCCGTTGCTCTCCGTCACGGGAATCCGCTGCACGCGGTGCACGCCGCTCTCGTAGCGCAAACGGCTGTATGCGCCCTCGCCGATGATCGAGAAGACGGCCTCCTTGACGCCGCCCAGCTCCGTCATGTTCGCGTCCATCATTTCGACGCGCCAACCATGGCGCTCCGCGTAGCGCGTATACATCCGCATCAGCATGGTTCCGAACAGCGCGGCCTCCTCCCCGCCCGCGCCGCCGCGAATCTCCATGACGACGCTGCGGTCCGCGTTCGGGTCGCGCGGCAGCAGCAGGAGCTGAATCTCCCGCTCCAGTCGGGGAATCTCATCCTCCAGGCGCGCAAGCTCCTCCCGGGCCACGGGTGCCATGTCCGCGTCCGCGAGCAGCGCCTGCGCCTCCTCCCGCTCGGAAAGCAGCCGGCTGCACTGCGCGACGGCCCGGTCAAGCGGCTCCAGCTGGCTGTGCTCGCGCATCAGCGCGCGCCACTTCTCCTGATCCTGCACGACGGCGGGATCGGAGAGGAGCGCGCCCAGCTCCTCCAGTCGGGGATGCACCCAGTCAAGCCTCTCCAGCATGCGCTTCCTCCCTGCTTTCCTGATTCAATCGTCGTTGCGAAGCTGCGCGCCGACGACGCGCCAGTTTCCGCCATAGTCCCGGCAGGCAAAGGGCTCGCCGACGTGCGCGCGCATCAGCGCGCAGACCGGCTCCCGCTGCTTCCAGCCGATTTCAAAGAGCAGCCAGCCGCCGCGCGTGAGATGCGCCGGCGCCTGTGCCGCGATACGCCTGTAAAAGTCGAGTCCGTCCGGCCCGCCAAAGAGCGCAAGCTCCGGTTCTCTTTGCACCTCGGGCATCAGCTCCGCCATCTCCTGCGCGTCGATATACGGCGGGTTGGAGACGATCATGTCAAACCGCTCCCCGGCGAGCGCCTCAAAGCAGTCGCTCTTCACAAACCGCACGTCTACTCCATTTTTGCGCGCATTTTCCCGCGCGATGCTAAGCGCCGCGTCGCTCACGTCGACCGCCGTCACCTGCGCGCCGCCGAGCCTTGCAAGCGATACAGCCAGCGCGCCGGAGCCCGTGCCGATGTCCAGCACGCGCATGCCCGGCCCGAGGCGGGAGAGCGCCTCCCCGCAGAGGATCTCCGTGTCCTGCCGGGGAATGAGGACGCCCGGGGCGACCGTGAAGGTCAGCCCCATGAACGGCGCTTCGCCCTCGATGTATTGCAGCGGCTCCCGCGTCTCGCGCCGGACGACCAGCGCCTCATAGCGGTCAAGCGCCGTCTCCGGCAGCGCGCGCTGCCCGTCAAGGCGCATCCTCAGCCTGTCTTCCCCAAGCACGAAGGCAAGCAGCAGCTCGGCGTCAAGCCCCGCCTCCGGCACACCGGCGGCCTCCAGCCTTGCCTTCGCCGCCCGGAGCGCCCCCCGGATGGTCACGCGTTTTCCCCGGAAGCCGCCTCATCCTCAGGCGCTTTGTCCGCCTCCGCGTCAGCCGCCTCCTGCTTTTCCGCCAGCTGCTCCTTCTCCTCGTCGCCGGTGTAGGCATACACGCCGGGATCGAGGTTCTCCTTGTAGTGCTCCGCGCCGGCCTTCGCCGCCTTCATCGAGGCGATCGCAACCTCGAGCATCTTCTCGTCCGGCTCGCGGGTCGTCAGCAGCTGCAGCTTGAGGCCGGGCCAGCGCAGAATGCGCACCAGCAGGCTGTCGCCCGCATGGGCCAGCCCCTTGAGCACCTCGTAGGACACGCCGGTGACGATGGGCAGCGTCAGCAGGCTGCGGCCAAAGCGGGCCAGGAAGCTCAGCTTCTCAATGCCAAAGAGCAGGAAGATCACCTGATCGGCGACCGCGCCGATGAGGATGGAGATGAACATCACCAGGAACAGGAACGCCGTGCCGCAGCGCGGATGCAGCCGGGAAAACTTCTTCGCGTTTTCGGGCGTCAGCGGCAGGCCGGCCTCGTTGCAGTAGACCGTCTTGTGCTCCGCGCCGTGGTACATGAACACGCGCCTGATGTCCGGCATGAAGGCGATGGCCCACATGTAGAGGATCAGGATCGCGATGCGCGTGCAGCCCGCCACCAGGTTGATCAGCAGGCGGCTGTCCGTCAGATGGCCCGCCAGCGTTGCCACGCCAGAGGGCAGCGCGACAAACAGCAGCAGGCTCAGGCACAGCGCCAGCACCATCGCGACCGCCATGACGACCTTGTCGAGCTTCGCGCCGAGCTTTTCGGCGAGCCATTTTTCAAACTTGGTCGGCTCCTCCTCCATGATGCCCAGCATCTGCGTGCTCTTGTCCAGCGTCTCCATGCCCATCTTGAGCATGACGACCAGGTTCACGCAGCCGCGGATGACCGGCCAGCCCATCCACGGATGCTTCCGGGAGAGCGGCGTGTTCTTGCTGCAGGTGACGACGATCCGCCCGCTCGGGCGGCGCACGGCGATGGCGATCGATTCATTGGCCGGGCTCTGCATCATGACGCCCTCCATGACCGCCTGACCGCCGATGTCCTTGTACTTGCTTTCATTCTTCTGGCTCATGGGTTACTCCTTCTCCTTTTGAATGCTTCGGATTGACAAAACAGTATCTGCTGCTTCAGTCGTCTTCAAGCTCGCGGCTCTCCTTCTCCTGCCTCCGCTGCACATACGCCATCAGCAGCGTGAGCAGCAAAAAGCACAGCGCGAACATCGCCGCGCCCGCGCCCACGGCCCAGGCCAGGCTGCCCCTGCGCCCCAGCACGATGACCGCGACGCCCAGTGAGGAAAGCGCCGAATAGACGGCGTTGCCCCTGGCGCTCGGACGCGCATGCGCGTCCCAGATGCCGCGGCGGGCATAGGCGACGATCAGCGCCACGCTGGTGACCGCAATGACGAAGACCTCGCCCGCCAGCTGCGCCGCGTCGGCGCCAAAGAGGAGCTGCGCCACCACGCTCGCGCACAGCAGCGTATACATGCCCCACAGACCGCGGTGCTCGATGCGGTACATTTCAAGCGTCTCCCGCTCGTCCAGGACGGATTTCGTCCTCAGATAGAGCTTCATGCCCCGTCTTCCTCCTCCCAGAACAGGTCGTCGAGCGTCTTTCCCAGCGCCCGGCAGATCGCCACGCACAGCGCGAGCGAGGGATTGAAGCGGCCCGCCTCGATCATGCCGATGGTCTGCCGCGTCACGCCCACGCGCTGCGCCAAATCCTCCTGGGACAGGTCGCAGCCCACGCGCGCTGCCTTCATCCGTAGGTTTTTCAAGCGGGTTCCCTCCTCTCCTGCATGGAACAGTATACGGCAGAAGGGGACTTTTTGTCAACTATATTTGTCGTTTTAGCCGATATATTTGCCCACTCCAGAATTTCCGCTAAGAAGCCCGCTCCGGCATCTTCCTGCACTTCGCCTGAAAAGCCGATGGCAGGGCCTTTTTCCCGTTCAGCAAAAAAAGACGGCTCCGAAGAGCCGTCTCGCTTTGCCATTGATTACATGCCGTAGCGCTTCTTGAAGCGATCGACGCGTCCGCCGGCGTCAACCAGCTTCTGCTTGCCGGTGAAGAACGGGTGGCACTTGGAGCAGATTTCAACGCGCAGCTCCTTCTTGGTGGAACCCGTCTCGAAGGTATTGCCGCAAACGCAGGTCACGGTAGCCTTCTGATACTTCGGATGGATGCCTTCCTTCATGATTTTCACCTCTTTCGCCGCGATACTATCGCATGAAAGACATAGACAGGCGTCTTCTCATACGCTTGAGCGGAGACTTCGTATAGTATACCCTTCTTTTTCATAAATTGCAAGCCATTCCTGCAATTTTCTAAAAAATTCTTTGTTGCTCTGCGTCTTTTCCAGCATGGAAAGCAGCTGTGCGGTCGCCTCGCGGGTGTGCCCCTGGGCGAGCATGCTGCGCACGGCGCTCACGCCCTCGCGCTCCGCGGGCGTGAGCAGCAGCTCCTCGTGCCTTGTGCCGGAGCGCGTCAGGTCGATCGCCGGGAAGATTCTCGCCTCGCTGAGCGAGCGGTCCAGGCGGATTTCCGAATTGCCGGTTCCCTTGAATTCCTCGAAGATAACGTCGTCCATCCGGCTGCCCGTCTCCACGAGCACGGTCGCGATGATCGTCAGGCTGCCGCCCTCCTCGATGTTGCGCGCCGCGCCGAAGAAGCGCTTGGGCCGCTGCAGCACGCCCGGCGCCAGGCCGCCGCTCATCGCCCGTCCGCCGGGCGCGAGCGCGTTGCAGGCGCGGGCCAGCCGGGTGAGGCTGTCCATGAGCACGACGACGTCCTTCCCCTGCTCCACCAGCCGCTGCGCGCGCTCGTAGACCATGTCGGCCACGCGGACGTGGTTTTCCTGCGGCGCGTCGAAGGTCGAATCGATCACGTCCGCCTTGACGCTCCTGCGCAGCTCCGTGACCTCCTCCGGGCGCTCGTCAATGAGCAGCACCATCAGCTCGATGTCCGGATGGCTTCGCTCGATGGCCTGGGCGATCTTCTTGAGCAGCACGGTCTTTCCAGCCTTGGGCGGCGCGACGATCAGCGTCCGCTGTCCCAGGCCGATGGGCGCGATGAAGTCGAGCAGGCGCATCGCCGGGTCGTTGTCCCCCTCCGCGCTCTCCAGTGTCAGCCGCCGGTTCGGATGAATCGGCGTCAGCGAGTCAAACGGGCGGCGCAGGCGCGCCGTCTCGGGGTTGTCTCCGTTGATGGATTCGATGTACATGAGCGCGTTGTAGCGGTCGCCAAGCCGCTTGGGGCGCGTTTTGCCCACGATCAAATCGCCGTTGCGAAGCGAAAAGCGGCGGATCTGCGCGATGGAGACGTAGATATCCTCCGGCCCCGGCGAGCAGTTGTGCGCGCGCAGGAAGCCATATCCGCCCGGCTGCACCTCCAGCACACCCGAGCCGCTGTTGAGCAGGCCCGCCTTGAGCATTTTGGGCACGACCGGGTTGCTTGTCCCGTATTCCTCATTGTAATATCCCAGCGGCTTAGGCTTGTACAGCCCGATCTGATCATCCTCCGGCATAGCCTGCGGCATGGAGGAATTCATAGTTCTGACAGATTCCAATCGGTTTCAGCTCCTCCCAAAGGGCAAACATGATGTTCATCAGCCTTGTTGGCCTTGATGTGTTCCGTTTACAGGATATGCAGCCGATTGAAAAATTATCAGTCCCCGGAGGTTTTTGTTTTCTGCGCAGACGGTATCAAAAGGGCGGAGCCTCCGCCCCGCCTTTCATGGTTCAGCTTTCCTTCCTCAGCGGCCTGCGCGCGAGGATCACATCGCGGTTGATGGCCTGCTCCACCCAATGCTCCATAGCCGGCGTGCCGCAGAGCTCAAAGCCCGCCGCCTCCAGCGCCCGCGCGAGCGCCGCGCGCTTTGTGACATAGGTGTTGAAGCTCATCGCCAGCGCTCCGCCCGGCTTGAGTACCTCCAGCCAGCCCGGCAGCGCCCGCTCGACCGTGCCGTCGATGCTGTCCTGCTTCCCCGCCGTGCCCTTCTGCACGCCGTAGGGCAAATCTGTCACCATCAGATGGACGCTCTGCGGCTTTAAAAGCGCGGCGGCGTCGCGCGTGTCGCCCTGAATGAGACGCAGCGTGCGCGTGTCGCCGTCCTTGAAGTGCTCCGCCGTGTCGGAGAAGATGAATTTCGTCTCCCGGCCGCCGGCCTTGCCGCGCACGGTCAGCGCGCTCTCGGAGCGCTTGTGCTTGATGCGGTGGTACTCGAGGTAGCGCGTCATGTAGTCGCAGGCTTCCTTCACATCGCCCTTGGCGATCTCGATGCCCACGCCGTGGTAGCCGCGCCGCAGCGCGAGCATCAGCGTCGTGCCGCGCCCCGCCATCGGGTCGCAGACGATCAGCTGGCTGTCGTGGACGGGCATGAACGCGCTCTGCGCCAGCGCCATCGTCAGCATCGTGTCGGTGAACATCTCGTTCGTCTTGCCCTTGTATTTGAGCAGCGCGGGCAGATCCTCGCCGACATAGTTCGGATGCTCCGGCTCCACGGGCACCATCTGCGCGTCCTCCATCGTGAACATCACGTAGACACTGGCGATCTGGCTGAGCATGCGAAGATCGCGCTGCGTGAGCTTCGGCGCGTCAAACGTCAAAAACTGCGCGCCGCCCATCTCGCAGCTTTTCACCTCCGCCGCGCGCCCGAGCGCGACAAGCGTCATGCCCAGCTCCTCCCGGGCCAGCATCAGCAGCGACTGGCGGTAGCGCACGTTCGCATGCGGATAGAGCAAAAAGGCGTATTTCAAAGGTATCCTCCTGTCGCTGTCAGGTCAAGTGGATGATCCGGTCAAGCCCTATGCGCGCGAGCATCGCCGCGTCCGCCGGGCAGAACGCATAGTTCCCCTCCTCGCCCGGCGCAATCCAGGCAAAGGCGCGGTGTTCCTTCCTTTGCGGCTCCTGCGCACCGATGCCAGCCAGAAAGAAGTGCAGGTGCACCGTCCTGTCCGGGTACTCGTGCGCCAGTTCCGTCAGCGGCATAGCCGATTCGAGCGTCACGCCCAGCTCCTCGCGGCATTCGCGCGCGATGCAGTCCGCCGCACTCTCGCCCGGCTCAAGCTTTCCGCCCGGGAATTCCCAGAGCAGCGCGCAGCTCTTGCCCTCCGGCCGCTGGCAGATCAGCACGCGGCCCCGCTTGCGGATGACAGCCGCCGTCACCTCGATCATCACACGCATCCCCTTCGTCCTTCCCTTGTCCGGCTGCTGCCGCCGGCGTCATGCAGGCTTTGAAGCCAGAAGAAAAGCCCCATCTTGCGATGGGGCGATGGTTGTGAATCAGTACTTGCGCTTGCGGGCCGCCTCGGCCTTCTTCTTACGCTTCACGCTCGGCTTCTCGTAATGCTCTCTCTTGCGAACCTCCGCAATAACGCCAGAACGCGCGCACTGCCTCTTGAATCTCCTCAGAGCACTTTCCAGGGATTCATTCTCACGAACACGGATCTCAGACATCTAGTATCCCTCCCCTCGGCTCAAGCATTCGACGATCCATTGCGTCAAATCAGCCGTCAATGGAGTACCGTACAGCTAATTATAGCGCAACAATTCTTTTTCGTCAACTCTATTTTGCATTTTCATAAAAAACTTTTTGTGGCCTCTGCTGTGAAAACGCCGCACGGCGTGCATGCCGTGTTTGCGCAGCGTCCAGGCACAAGCGCGCCCTCCGGTTGTTTTCCCGCCGCTCCGGGCATGCTATGGGATCATCGGGAGGGAGCCTATGACCAGTTATTTTGCCTTAAGCACACCGCAGAGCGCGCCGCACCCGCCGCTGCGCGGGCATATCGACTGCGACGCGCTCGTCATCGGTGGCGGCATCTGCGGCATCCTCACCGCGCATCTGCTCAGGGAGCGCGGCCTGGATGTCGTCCTGCTCGAAGCCGGCCGTCTCTCCGGCGGGCAGACGCGCGGCACGACCGCCAAGGTTACCGTCCAGCACGGGGCCTTTGCCGCAAAGCTGCTGCGCACAGCCGGCCGGGAGCGCGCCCAGGCGTATGTCGCCGCCAACCTGCGCGCCGTCGATGCGCTCGAGGCGCTGGCCCTGCGCTCCGGCGCGGACTGCAGCTTTGAGCGCGTCCCTGCCTTCGTCTATACGCTCACGGAGCCCGGCGCGCTTGAGCAGGAGGCGGAGGCCTGCGCGCTGCTCGGCCTGCATGTCGAATCGACGCGCCGTCTTCCCGCGCCCATCCTGCCCGCAGCAGCCCTGTGCATGGAAGCGCAGGCGCAGATGAACCCGCTGCCGCTCCTGCGCGCGCTCGCCGGGCCGCTGCGCGCCTTCGAGCACAGCCGCGTCATCTCGATGGACGGCCCGTGCGCCAGGACGGCGCAGGGAAGCGTCCGCGCAAAGGCCATCGCCGTCTGCACGAACTATCCCGTCTTCACCCTGCCCGGGGCCTACTTTCTGCGCCTGTATCAGCAGCGCGCCTATGTGCTCGCGCTCAAGGGCGTGCAGCCCGTCGGGGGCATCCTCTACGGCATCGGGCCGGGCGCGTACTCCCTGCGCAGCGCGCAGGACGCCGTCTTTCTGGGTGGGGAGAGCCACCGCTGCGGGGACGCACGGGCCGCGTCGGGCTGTTATGACCGCCTGCGCGGCGCGGCAAAGCGCCTCTTTCCGGATGCGCAGGAGGCCACGCGCTGGTCGGCGCAGGACTGCATGACGCCGGACGGTATCCCCTATGTCGGGCGCTACAGCATGCGCATGCCGGGCGTCCATATCGCGACGGGCTTTGGCAAATGGGGCATGAGCAACGCCATGGCCGCCGCGCAGCTGCTTGCCGACGCGATCACGGAGAGGGAGAATCCCCTTGCCTGGGCGTTTTCCCCGCAGCGGCTGCCTGGGCCCTCCGCCTGCGTCGCGCTCGCCGGTCAGGCCGGTCACGCCTGTGCGGGGCTGGGCGCCTCGCTCCTGCCCCCGCCGCTTCGCACGACGGAGAGCCTCGCCCCCGGCGAGGGCGCCATCGTCCGCGACGGCCTGCGCAAGCTCGCCGCCTATCGCGATGAGCAGGGCGCGCTCCACGCCATTTCGCCCTACTGCGCGCACATGCGCTGCCTGCTGCGCTTCAACGCAAGCGAGCGCTCCTGGGATTGCCCCTGCCACGGCTCGCGCTTTTCGGTCGACGGCGAACTGCTCTGCGGCCCGGCTCAACACGGTCAGCCCGCAGCGGACAGGGATTGAAGACACAAAAAGCGCCGGATACTCCGGCGCCAATTATTCCAGATCGTAGAATGCTCGGGGCAGAAATTCCCACGGCACACACGATACAATGCTTATTGCTGCTGCCTTCCGGCCCTGACAAGGTTCACACCCTCGCATTGCATGAGTTCCATCCGTCATCACATTCTACAAGAGTATTCTACCCCATCGCCGCGCAAAAAGCAACCCCCTTTGCCGAAAAACCCCGATTTACAGATTCATTCTGTCCACAAGCCGCTGCATGATCTCGGCGGTCGTCAGCAGCAGATCCTCGCGGCCGAGCTTCGCATCGCGCACGGTGAGCATGACCGGCGGCGTGACGCTCAGGGTCACGCGCGGATCGAACTTGAGCAGCGCCTTGAAGAGCTTCTCGCCGTCGAGCTGGGCGTTTGCGGCAAAGCGCATGTCAATGCGCCCTTCCGTCTGGCTGACGCGCTCGATGCCCATCTTCGTGCACAACGCCTTGAGATAGGCGACCGCCACCAGGTTCGCCACGCATTGCGGCTCGTCGCCGAAGCGGTCGATGAGCTCGTCCTCGATGTCGTCGCGCTGCTCCGAGGTCGTAATCGACGCAATGCGCTTGTAGACCTCCAGCCGCTGCTTGTCGCCGGTGACATAGTCCGACGGCAGATAGGCGTTGACGTGCACGTCCATACGCGTCTCGATCTCGCGGTTGGGCTCCGGGGCCTTGCCCTGTGCCTCGAGCACGGCCTCCTCCAGCAGCTTGCAGTAGAGGTCGTAGCCGATGCTGGCCAGGTGGCCGCTCTGCTGCGGGCCGAGCAGGTTGCCCGCGCCGCGCAGCTCGAGGTCGCGCATCGCGATGCGGAAGCCGGAGCCGAATTCCGTGAATTCCCGGATGGCATCCAGACGCTTCTGCGCTGTCTCGGAGAGCACCTTGCCCGGGCGCACGGTGAAATAGGCGTAGGCCAGGCGGTTGGAGCGGCCCACGCGCCCGCGCGTCTGATACAACTGCGAGAGGCCGAAGTGGTCGGCGTCGTAGACGATGAGCGTGTTGGCCATCGGAATGTCGAGGCCCGACTCGATGATCGTCGTGCACAGCAGCACGTCGAATTTCTGCTGGCTGAAATCCAGCATGACGTCCTCGAGCGCGTTCTCGCGCATCTGGCCGTGCGCGATGGCAATGCGCGCCTCCGGCACGAGCTTTTGAAGCTGCCTGTAGCACAGATCGATCGAGCCGACGCGGTTGTAGAGGAAGAAAACCTGTCCCCCGCGGCCCAGCTCGCGCAGGATGGCGTCGCGGATGACGCTGTCCTGGTATTCCAGAACGTAGGTCTGCACGGGATAGCGCGCCTGCGGCGGCGTCTCCAGCAGGCTCATATCGCGGATGCCGACCATCGACATGTGCAGCGTGCGCGGGATCGGCGTGGCCGACATCGTCAGCACGTCGATCGTCTTCTTCATGTTCTTGATGGTCTCCTTGTGCCCAACGCCGAAGCGCTGCTCCTCGTCGACGATCAAAAGGCCCAGATCCTTAAACTTCACGTCCTTGGCCAGCAGGCGGTGCGTGCCGACGATCACGTCGAGCTCGCCGTCCTTCAGGCGGCGCAACGTCTCCTTCTGCTCCTTCGGGGTGCTGAAGCGGCTGAGCACGTCCGCGTGGATGGGGAAGCCCTCGAGCGGCGCATCAGCGTGCCGTAATGCTGCTGGGCGAGGATCGTCGTCGGCGCGAGGATGGCGACCTGCTTGCCGTCCATCACGGCCTTGAAGGCGGCGCGCAGCGCGACCTCTGTCTTGCCGTAGCCGACGTCGCCGCACAGCAGCCTGTCCATCGGCTGCTCGCTCTCCATGTCGCGCTTGATCTCCTCGGTCGCCTGGAGCTGGTCCGGCGTCTCCTCGTAGGGGAAATTCTCCTCGAATTCCTGCTGCCAGGGCGTGTCCGGGCCGAAGGCATAGCCCTTGTTCTTCTGCCGCTGCGCGTACAGGCCGACGAGGTCGAAGGCCAGCTCCTTGAGGCTCTCGCGCACCTTCGCCTTCTGCTTGTCCCAGTCCTTGCCGCCCAGGTGCGAGAGCTTGGGCGCGGTGCCCTCGCCGCCGCCGATGTACTTCTGGATGCGGTCGAGGTGGTCGACCGGGATGTAGAGCTTGTCGCTGCCCAGGTACTGGATGAGCAGATAGTCGCGCGAGGCGCCCTCGCTCGTCAGGCGCTTCATGCCCTGATAGATGCCGATGCCGTGCGTCTCGTGGACGACGTAGTCGCCGACCGCCAGGTCGGTGAAGGAGGCAATCTTGCTGCCCTTCTTTTCGGCGCGCTTTGCCTTGCTGCCCTTGGCGCCGTAGACGTCGCCGCAGGCGATGACAGCCAGCTTCGCCGCCGGGTACTGGAAGCCGCCCGAGAGCGTCAGCGGATAGATGCGCGCCTCGCCCGGCTGCGGGATCTGCGCGCCCAGCTCATCAAACGCGACGCGGATGCCTTCGTCCTCAAACGACTGGCGCATGCGCTCGCCGCGCGCCGTGCCGCCGGAGAGCAGCAGCACGCGCCAGCCCTGGGCCATGAAGCGGCTCACGTCGTCGCACATGTCCTTCGTTCGCCCGCCGTAGCTGCCCGCGCCCATGCCGTCCATCTGCGCCAGCAGCGTCGGCCGCAGCTCCTTCACAGGCCGCAGGATCGTCGTCAGCGTCAGCAGCGTCTGCGCGCGCAGCGCCAAAAGCGCCTCATCGCGTGAAAGCAGCAGCCCCTCCTGCTCGCGCATGGCCTCGCCGCGCTCCAGCGCCGCGCCAAAAGCCTGATCAAACTCGCCCAGGCGGCTGTCCATGCGCGCATAGAGCGCCTCCGGCTCGTCGAGCACGACGATAGGCCTTGCCATGTAGTCGCACAGCGTCTCCGTCTGCGCATAGAGCAGGTGGATATATTTTTCCAGCAGGCGGCTGCTCACGCCGCTCTGCATCTGGGAGACGGCGCTTTGCAGCCCCTCGGCGAACCTGTCCGCCGTGCGGCTCTCTCGCGAGAAGGCCGCCGGCACGGCGATTTCGCCCTCCTCCAGCGGCAGGGCCTCCAGGGAGCCCTCCTCCTTCTCCGCCTTGCCGCCCTTGAATGCCGCGCGCTGGCGGCTGAGCGCCTCAAGCAGCGCCTCCGCCGCCTCCTGCGCCCCCTCCATCGGCACAGGCGCCTCGCTCGCCGGCGGGATGACAGCCTCGCGCAGGTTGTGCTGGGAGCGCTGGCTCATCACGTCAAGCGTGCGGATGGAGTCGATCTCGTCGTCAAAGAACTCGACGCGCAGTGCGCTGAGCGCGTCCGCAGGATAGATGTCGACGATGCCGCCGCGCACGGAGAACTGGCCCTTGCCCTCGACCATGTACTCGCGCGTGTAGCCCGCCGCGAGCAGCCGCGCGCAGAGCTCGTCCATCTCCATGCGCCCGCCCACCTCCAGGCGGATCGTATGCGCGTTGAACAGCGCCCTGGGCATCAGCCTGTGCAGCAGGGCATCCGCCGGCGCGACAACGGCGCGCACCTCGCCTGTGATCAGCTTCTGCAGCGTCTCGATGCGCCGGCAGGCGACCTCGCGGCTGGCGGCGACCTCCTGATAGAACGTGATCTCCCGCGCCGGGAAGAGGCTGACGCCGCCGCCCATCAGCGCGGAGACGTCCTCCATCGCCGCCGCCGCGGAACGCTCGCTGTCGCACAGCAGCAAAAGCGGCCTGCCCGTCCTTGCCGCCAGCGCGCAGGCCAGATGAATCTTCTGCGCGCCGGCCAGGCCGGAGGCCGCGATGACCGCGCCGCTCTGCTTCGATTCGGCGACGATCTGCTCAAAGGGCGCATAGCCCTCCAGAATATCGAACAAAAAATGGGTCTGCATACTTCACCTCGGCGCGTTTGCCGTGCGCATCGCGCTGTCCAGTCCGTTTTTGATCCAATCCTCGACGGTGTCCGCCGCGCGAAGGAAGGCGTCAAACTGCGTCTGCCTGTCCTCCGCCGTCTGATAGTGGGAGAGCACCCAGTCTGCCAGCTCCCAGCCTTCCGGCTTCTGCCCCACGCCCACGCGCAGGCGCGGGAAGTCCTGCCGCCCGAGCAGGCCGATGATCGAGCGCATGCCGTTGTGCGTGCCGGCGCTGCCGCTCGCGCGCAGGCGCACCTTGCCCAGCGGCAAGTCGATGTCGTCGTAGATGACCATCACATCCGTCAGCTCCGGCTTGTAGAAGGCGACGAGCTCCGTCACGCACTGGCCCGAGAGGTTCATGAAGGTTTGCGGCTTGACCAGCAGCACCTTTTCCCCGCCGGCGAGGCCCTCGCCGATCAGGCCGTGCATAGCATTTTTGGTCAGGCTGATGTGCAGCTTTTCGCTGAGCACGTCGACGACATCAAAGCCGACGTTGTGGCGCGTGCGCGCGTATTCCTTTCCCGGGTTGCCCAGGCCAATGACGATGTGCATAGCTCCTCCTGTTTTTTACGCTGTAAGTCCTTCTGCAAAACCTCAAACTCGACCACAAAGCAACGGGACTACCGTCACTTGGTCAGTGAGGCAACCGGCATCATGCCGGTTTACTCTGTACGTCCTTCTGCAAAGCCTCAAACTCGACCACAAAGCAACGGGACTACCGTCACTTGGTCAGTGAGGCAACCGGCATCATGCCGGTTTAAACGGCCTAAGCGGGAACGCCGGAAAGGGGCGTCCCCGCTTCAAGATATGCATTGTTCGGTTTTTTCTCTCTGCCAAATGCCGGTTTATTTGGCCTTGTCCGCTGCCGCGGCCAGCCAGGGCGCCGGGCGGATGGCCGCCGTTCCGCTGCTCTCGTCCGTGTTGTCGATCACAAGCAGCGACTTGACGCCCTCCAGCCGCTTCTTCGCGGGCTCCTGCGTGGAAATCAGCACGCAGACGCCCACGACCGTCACGGCAAACTCGCGCATCATGTCGACCATGCCGCGCGCCGTTCCGCCCGCGCGCATGAAGTCGTCGACGATCAGCGCACGCTGCCCCTCGCGCACCGCGCGGCGGGACAGGCTCATCGTCTCCACGCGTCCGCCGGAGCCGGAGAGGTAGTTGATGTTCACCGCCGGGCCCTCGTAGACCTTGCTGTCCCTGCGCACGATGACCATCGGCACGCCGAGCGCCTTCGCCGTCATCATCGCGACCGGAATGCCCTTCGTCTCCATCGTCAGGACGAAGTCCGGCTCCGCGCGGTAGAACTGCGAAGCGATGATCGTGCCCATCTTCTCGACCAGCTCAGGCATGGCCAGGATGTCCGCCATGTAGATGAAGCCGCCCGGCAGCACGCGCCCCGGGGCCGCGAGCATCTGCGCAAGGTCCTTGACGGCGCGGTAGGCGTCCTCCGGCGAGGGGATCGGGCGGAAGCGTACGCCGCCCGCCGCGCCGGTCACGGTATCCAGCTGGCCCAGATGGAACTGCGAAAAGACGCCGCGCAGGATGTCGATATCCTCGCTGAGCGTCGACTTCGCTGCGCCGAACATCTCGCAGAATGTACCCAGGGTAAAGATTTTATTCGGGGATTCCACCAGAATCCTCGTCATGGCAGCAAGCCGCTCATTCCGGCGGATGCGGTCCATGTCATTCCCTCCCCTGTTCGTCAGAAAGACGAATGTTCACTCAATTACGCTCTATTATAATTCAGGATTTCAAAATCGTCCAGCCCCCTTGTACGAATTTTCCGCGTTTTATGCTGTTTTTGCAAAATGGCCCTGCTTTTTTTGCTTTTGGCTTGATTGCCCCCTCTTCTTTGACATATAATAGGCATACTGACAGCTGAATTCCTGCCGGAACGCCCCGCTGCAGGCCCCGTTTTCCCGCGGAGAGGGCGCCGCTTCCGGACAAATGCGCATCAAGGAGGCACATCATGCCGCATATCAATGATTATACGGGCAAGCGGGTACACATGATCGGCATCGGCGGCAGCTCGATGAGCGGCCTGGCCGGCATGCTCGCGCAGCGGGGCATCCGCGTGACAGGCTCCGATTCCGCCCGATCCTATATGACCGACACCCTGACCGGTCAGGGCATTTCCGTCTCCATCGGCCATCGCGCCGAAAACGTCGACGGCGCCGATCTGGTCGTCTATTCTGCCGCCATCCATCCCGACAACCCGGAGCGTGCCCGCGCTTCGCAGCTGGGCATTCCTCAGATGGAGCGCGCCACGCTGCTGGGACAGCTGATGGAGGGCTACCGTCACGCCATCAACGTCTGCGGCACGCACGGCAAGACGACCACCACCTCGATGATCGCCGAGGTGCTGCTCGACGCCGGACTCGACCCGACCGTACACATCGGCGGTCAGCTGGATTACATCGGCGGCAGCACGCGCGTGGGCGGGCACGACACTTTTGTCGTGGAGGCCTGCGAGTTCAACGCCAGCTTCCTGCAGTTCCACCCCACCATCGCCGTCGTCACCAACATCGAGGAGGATCACCTCGACTTTTACAAGGATCTGGAGGACATCTGCCTCGCCTTCGGCCGCTTCTTCTCGCTTCTGCCGCAGGAGGGCGTGTGCATCGGTAACGGCGACGACCCGCGCGTCGTCGCACAGCTGTGCGCCCTGCCCTGCCGGACGATGACCTTCGGCTTCGGCAAAGCCTGCACCTGGCAGCCGCTGAACCTCGTCTACGACGGGACGGGCTGCGGCCAATTCGACGCCGCGAAGGACGGGCAGATCGCCGCGCACGTCGAGCTGCATGTGCCGGGCGAATACAACGTGCTCCACGCGCTGGCGACGATGGCCGCCTGCGTCGAGGTCGGCGCAAACGCGCAGGTCGTCGCCGAGTCCCTCTCCCGCTTCACCGCGCCGCACCGGCGGTTTGAATACACCGGCACGGTCTGCGGCGTGAAGCTCTACACGGACTACGGCCATAACCCCGCCGAGATGCACAGCGCGCTCCAAAATGCCGCGCGCCAGCCGCACAAAACCCTCTGGGCCGTCATGCAGCCGCATACCTATTCGCGCGTCAAGACACTCTTCAGGGACTACATCCACTGCTGCGATCTGGCCGACGAGATTCTGATCACGGACATCTTCGCCGCGCGGGAGAGCGACCCCGGCGACATCCACGCGACGATGCTTGTCGACGCCATCGCCAAGACCGGCCAAAACGTCCATTACACGCCGACCTTCGACGACGCGGAGGCCTATCTGCGCGCGCACTGGCAGAGCGGCGACCTCGTCATCACGATGAGCTGCGGCGACATCCACCTGCTCAACGCGCAGATTCAGAAGCACGGCGAGGAAAACCCCTTTGCTTGAGCTGCCTTTCCTTCATTCATCTGCCAGGATTCCTCCGGGATCCTGGTTTTTTTGCGCAAAAAACCGGCAGACCTCTCTCTGCCGGTTCAAAAAGCAAGCAAACGGTTCTGCGCGCCGTAGCGGTCAGCTGGCCAGGAAGCCCTTGCCAATGATCTCCGTGGAGGCCGTGATGACCATGAACGCATGCGGATCGCAGTTGTGGACATAATGGCGCAGCGCCAGCGCCTGGGAGCGGGTGAGCACGGTGATGATCATCGCCTTGCGCTCGTGGCGATACGCGCCGTAGACATCCTCGAGAGTCGCGCCGCGGTGCAGCGTGCCCATGATGTAGTCGACGATGGGCTGCGGATTGGTCGTGATGATCTGGAAGCACTTCTTCGTGCGGAAGCTGTCGCAGACATAGTCGACCAGAATGGACTTCATCAGCAGGCCGAGGATGGAGTACAGGCCGGCCTTGATACCGAAGATGAACAGCGCCGAAACCGTGATCAGCGCGTCGGCGACGATCAACGCCGAGCCGATGTTGAGGCTGGTGTATTTGCGCACGATCATCGCGATGATGTCCGTGCCGCCGCTGGAGGCATCCAGATGGAAGAGAATGGCCGAGCCGAAGGCCGGCAGCAGCACGGCAAAGCACAGCTCCAGGAAGGGCTGATCGGTCAGCGGTGCGGAGAGCGGCCAGAGCCGCTCCATGACGTTCATGCTCAGCGAGAGCAGAAGCGAGCAATAGACCGTGCTGAAGGCGAAGCTGCGCCCGAGCACGAGAAAGCCCACGACCAGCAGCGCAACGTTGATGATGAGCATGAAGACGCTGGGCGTCAGCACCGGCGAGGGGAAGATGCGGCCCAGGATCAGCGAAAGGCCGGTGACACCGCCGGTGGAGAAGTTGTTGGGAAACTTAAAAAAATAGACGCCAACCGCCGTAATGAGGATACCGACCGTCAAAAGGAGGTACCGCTCTACGCCCGAAAGCTGCCTTGCCTGTGTGGTTTTCATGGCAAATGATCCTCTCTGCCCGTCATTTGGTGAAATGAACTGCAGCAATATTATAGCGAAAACGACCGAATCTGTCCAGCATTTTGACGTTTTTTGCCAAAAAGGCAAGCAGGCCCGGCGAGCACCGGACCTGCAGGAAAAGCAGCCTGTCCATTTCTTCCGTAAAGCGATGATTCCCGGCTGCTTCATACGCGGGGAAGGCCGTCAGTTCAGCAGGAAATTGCGCATCAGGCGGACGGACTGCTCCGCCGCCATCTTGACGAAGGACGGATAATCCATGTGGGAGGAGCCGTCCGCGCTGTCAGAAATCGCGCGCAGGACGCAGAAGGGCACGTGGTTGACGTGGCAGACCTGTCCGATGGCAGCACCCTCCATCTCGCAGGCGATCGCGCCGAACTGTTTGGCGATGAAGGCCTTGCGCTCACCGTCCGCGACAAACTGGTCGCCGGAGGCGATGATGCCGGTCGCGGTCGGGATACCCAGCACCTTGGCGCAGGCGGAGATGTGGTTTTCCAGCAGCTTGTCCGCCGGGATGACGACCTTGTTGACGCCGGAGATAAGGCCCAGCGGGTCGCCAAGGGCGCTCGTATCCATGTCGTGCTGCACGACGCCGGAGGACACGGCGACGGAGCCGATGCCCAGCGCGTCGGTCAGCGTGCCCGCGACGCCGGTGTTGATGATGCACTCGGGCTGATAGCGCAGGATCATCGTCTGCGCGCAGAGGGCGGCGAAGACCTTGCCGATGCCGCAGACCGCGGTGACGACCTCATGGCCCTCGAGCGTGCCGCTGACAAAGTTGATGCCGCTGATGTTCTTAGAGACGGGGTTTTCGATGTGCGAACGCAGGCTCTCCATCTCTACGTTCATCGCTGCAATGATTCCAATCATATTCTTACTCCTCATATTCAAAGGTCACGGGACGGGCGTCGAGCTCGGTGAGGTAGCGCCTGGCTTCCACCTTCGCAGCCTCCGTGCTCAGATTGCGGTAGTTGCCGCACTCGCGGCTGGAGGCGCCGAACACCGGCCCCTCGTGCTCCAGGATGCGCTTGAGCGTCAGGCGGACCTCCCGCAGCACGGTCTCGTTCTCCGCGTCGCGCACGAGCAGATAGAAGCCCGTCTGGCAGCCCATCGGCCCGAAGTAGACGATCCGGCTGGCGAGCGCGCCGTTGCGGATATAGGTCGCGAACAGGTGCTCGAGGGAATGCATGGTGGAGTTGTCCATCAGGTCGCCGGTGTTGGGCCGGCGCGTGCGCATGTCATAGGTGGTGACGTCGCCGTCGACGCGGCTGACGTACAGGCCGGGCAGCAGCTTGTCATGGTTGATGGAAAAGCTGGTGATTCGCTGAATGGGTTCCATAAAAAACCTCCTGAGCGCAAATGCGAATGGGACGAAAACGGATTTATTATACCGCATTTCCGCCTTCAGCGCAAGCGCCGCAAATCGGGATCGCATCGCCTGCACTCCGGAAAACACCCGGCATATTTTGACATTCTGTCCATTTTCCTGTATACTGTCTCCCGTCGCAGATAAGGAATGAGAAGGAGTCATTCCGGGTAGAGACATGACCCATCCCCTCGGGGATGTAAGGCCGAACGGACAGCCGGGTCAAATGCCGAAA
>SFHU01000134.1 GCA_004555535.1 Clostridiales bacterium | reverse complement strand
ATGTTTGTTGCATAAAAAAGAAAAACCTGAAAGCAAATGCATTCAGGCTTTCTGGTGCACCATCAGGGGCTCGAACCCGGGACACCCTGATTAAGAGTCAGGTGCTCTACCAACTGAGCTAAAGGTGCAAATTGTGGAGCGGGTGATGGGAATCGAACCCACGTAGCCAGCTTGGAAGGCTGGAGCTCTGCCATTGAGCTACACCCGCACAGTGGAGCGGTAGACGAGATTCGGACTCGCGACATCCACCTTGGCAAGGTGGCACTCTACCACTGAGCTACTACCGCATAATGGTGCGGGTGAAGAGACTCGAACTCATACGCCTCTGGCAACAGATCCTAAATCTGCCGCGTCTGCCATTCCGCCACACCCGCAAGCCCAACAAAATGGTGACCCATTGGGGATTCGAACCCCAGGCACCCTGATTAAAAGTCAGGTGCTCTACCAGCTGAGCTAATGGATCAAAATGGCTGGGGTGGCAGGATTCGAACCTTGCGAATGCGGGAGTCAAAGTCCCGTGCCTTGCCGCTTGGCGACACCCCATCGTTCCTGTGTAAACAGGAGAAAAAAAGTGGGGTGAGTAGTGGGGCTCGAACCCACGACCTCCAGGGCCACAACCTGGCACTCTAACCAACTGAGCTATACCCACCACGATGGCGCGCCTGGAGGGGCTCGAACCCACGGCCCACGGCTTAGAAGGCCGTTGCTCTATCCAACTGAGCTACAGGCGCACGAACCGCTGTCTCCCGCGCTGCGGCGTTCCCGCTGACGAAAACAGATTATACCGGATTCGGCCCGGCTTGTCAAGGGTGTTCGCGGGCTTTTTTGAATTTTTTGTCTGATTGCCGGAAAGGGGCGCTCCTCAGAGCAGGATATCCCGGACGCGCACCTGCCCCCTGTCGATCTCCATCAGCTTGGCGCGCGGCCTGCCGCCCCGGCAGTAGCGCCCCGCCGAGCCCGGATTGACCAGCAGCACGCCGTCCGTGCTCTCGCACACCGGCTCATGCGTGTGCCCGAAGAGCGCGATCTGCGCCCCATGCTCCTGCGCGCGGTACAGAAGGCCCAGCGCGCCGGCACAGCGGTGGCCGTGCGTCATGTAGATGCGCTTGCCGCCCAGCTCGATGAGCAGCTCGTCGGGCAGCACGGAAACCGGATCGTTGTTCCCGCGCACGGCGTAAAGCGGCGGCTCATTGGGCATGGCGCTGAGCACGTCGCGCAGATACGCCGCGTCCGGGGCGACGTCGCCCATGAAGCAAACGGCGTCAAGATAACCCATCTGCTCCAGCAGCCTGAAGAGCGAGCCGCAGTCCCCGTGGCTGTCGGCAAACAGGCCCACGCGCGTCATGCTCTCGCCTCCGCGTCAAGCGCCGCAAGCACAGCGGCGATGCCGCGCTTCCTGTGGCTGATGGCGTTCTTCTTCTCCATGCTGATCTGCGCAAATGTCTCCCCCGTCTCACACAGGAACAGCGGGTCATAGCCAAAGCCGCCCGTTCCCTGCCGCTCAAAGAGGATCTCCCCCTCGCAGACGCCGCGCCGGACGATCGGTTCCTTGCCCGGCCGCACGAGCGCAATCGCCGCGACGTAGCGCCCCGTTCTGGGCGCGGGCACATCCTTGAGGTTTTCAAGCAGCAGGTCGTTGTTGGCCTCGTCGTCGCCGTGGCGACCGCAGTAGCGCGCGCTGTACACACCCGGCGCGCCTTGGAGCGCGTCGACCTCCAGCCCGCTGTCGTCGGCAATCGCCGCGCAGCCGGAGACGTCCATGACATAGCGCGCTTTAATGAGCGCGTTCTCCTCGAATGTCGTGCCGTTTTCCTCAATATCGGCGTCGATTCCGGCTTTATGCATCGAGACGATCTCGTAGCGCCCGCCCAGAATCGCTTCAAATTCCTTGAGCTTGTTTTTGTTGTTGCTCGCCACGATCAGCTTTTCCATCGCTCTGCTCTCCCCCATTGTTGATCGGGAACCAGTATAGCATAACTCCGGGAAGAAAAAAAGGGGCTGAATGCGCCCTTGCACGCATTTCAGCCGCTTCCCTATTCGATCGTCATGACCTCCGGATACTGCGTCTCCACCTCCGAGGCGACGTTGGCGAACGTCGGCACCTCCTGTGTCGGCAGCTGGTAGGGCTCGCCGTCCACGAGGATTTTGACCTTGCGGATGCCCGGATAGCGCGTGCAGGTCAGCATCAGCGCGCGGATCGCCTGCACGCCGCCGTCGCTCTGCTCGGCGATCTTCACGAACTCCGAGCTGAAATCGATCGTCACCGTGCCGCCGCTGACGCTCACGCCCAGCAGCTGCACACCCTCCGGCAGCGGAGTCTCCAGCCCGCTGTCCGTCTTCGGTCCGCGCAGGAACTCGAACACCGCCGTCGCCACGTCGTCGCTGCCGTAGATCGTCCGGGAGACCGGAACCAGCAGCCGCCCGTCCTGCGCCGGGAAGTACATCTGGATCTCCTGCGCCCCGGCAAAGGTCTCCTGCGCCGGCTCCTCCTGGTTGAGCCCCACGCGCGTGTAGCTGCCCGAGATGTCCGTGCCGTGTGTCAATGCGCTTCTCTTCTGTCCGTTAACGAGGAAGGAGACGTCCTTGACCGTGTCAAACTCCGTCAGCGCCCAGACGATGGCGGTGCGCATGTTCTCCTCCTGCGCCCTGTCCGCCGTCTCCATCGCCTGATGGCTCATGTCCACGCGCGCATGCCCCTGCGAGATGTCCAGGTCAAACGTCGTTCCCTCCGGCACGACCGGCGTCAGCCCCAGCCGCGCCGCGTCCATGTCGTTGCGCGCGCTCTGCACCATCAGCCCCAGCGTCGCCTTGGCGATGCCGTCCTGCCGCGCAATCTCCCGCTGGACGGGCACGAGATAGCCGTCCCCGTCCTCGTAGTAGACGACGGTCGTCTGCGTCTGCGCCTGCGTCGCCGAGGCGGCCGTTTCGCTCGTGGGGATTTCCTCGAGCGGCTCTTCGTAGGGCTCTGTCTCCACGCCGCGCCCCGAGAAGGAAAGCACCAGCACAAGCGCCGCCGAGCATGCGATGAGTATTCGCTCGATATCCGCTCGCGCCAGCCTGATCCTCGGTCTCTTCATCCTCCATCACTCCTTGCCGGTTCATTTCCGCTTGAGTCTATTCGGGGCCCATCCTGTCCATGCCAAAGCGCCGTCCGTTTTTCCTTGCTTTTGGCGCGAAGGATGTTATAATAATGGGGAATTGATCATGCTATGCGCGCGGGCCGCTCTCCATGCGGCGCGCCGCTTCTGCTGCCCGAAGGGCCTGGCTGCATCCGCTCCGCGCTTTGTCCAGGCTTTTTTTCACTGCACTTTTGCCGGCGCGCGCCGGCTTTCTTTACAGGAGGAATTGCCATGCCAATGGACGGCGTCATGCTCGGCTTTGTCGCCCGCGAGCTGAACGAAAAACTGCGGGACGGACGCATCGACCGCGTCATCCAGCCCGAACGGGACGAAATCCATCTGCTCATCCGCGCGCAGGGTGAAAACCATCGCCTCTTGCTCAGCGCAGCGCCCAGCGCGCCCCGCGTGCATCTGACCCGGCACGCAAAGACCGGCCCGATGGAGCCGCCGATGCTGTGCATGCTGCTGCGCAAGCATCTGGGCGGCGGGCGCATCGCCGCCGTGCGGCGCATCGCCGGCGACCGCATTCTCGAGATCGACATCACGGCGCTCAGCGAGCTGGGCGACGTCGTGCTGCGCACGCTCGTCGTGGAGATCATGGGCCGCCATTCCAACATCATCCTGCGCGACGAGAACGGGCGCATCATCGACGCGGCGCGCCACGTCGGCGAGGACATCTCCCGCGTGCGCCTTGTGCAGCCCGGCCTGCCCTACGCCTATCCCCCCTCTCAGGGCAAGCTCGATCCGGAATCGGCCGATGCGCCGGCGCTCGAGTCAGCGCTTGCCGCTGCCGGGGGCAAGCTTGCCAAGGCCATCGGCGCAAGCGTGGCCGGCTTTTCCCCGCAGGCCGCCCGCGAGGCCGCCGCGCGCATCGGCCTGGACGGCGACGCGCTGATCAGCGAGCTCGACCTAGGCGCCGCCGCCCAAGCGCTTTACGCCTATCTGCAGGCCATGCCCGGCCTTTCTCCCTGCTGCGTGACGCTTTCGGAGGACGGCTCCCCGGCGGACGTCTTCCCCTTCCCGCAGCAGCACCTGCCCTGCACGGCGAGGACCGATTTCCCGGAGGGTCCCAGTGCGGCGCTTGACGCCTATTTCTATGAGCGCGACCGCCGCGACAGAATGAACCAGCGCGCCAGCTCCCTCTCCCATACGCTTAGAACGCACATCGAGCGCTGCGAAAAGAAGATCGCCATTCAGGAGGAGGCGCTCGCCGGGGCCGAAAAGATGGAGGAATACCGCCAGCGCGGCGAGCTGATCCAGGCCAATCTCTACCGTCTGCAGAAGGGCGAGCCCGTCGCCCGCGTCGAAAACTATTATAGCGATTCCTGCGAAACCGTCGACATCCCGATGGACGTGTCGCTTTCCCCCGCGCAGAACGCCCAGCGCTATTTCAAGCTCTATCAGAAGGCGCGCGGCGCGCGCACCCTGGCCGCCGAGCAGAAGCGCAAGGCCGAGGAGGAGCTGCTCTACCTGGAGCAGATGCTCGACGACCTGCGCAAATGCACGGACGCGCAGGGACTCTCCGAGCTGCGCGCCATGCTGGAGGCCTCCGGCCATGTGCGCGCAGCCGTCTCCCGCGTCAAGCCGCGAAAGGAAGCGCCCTCCCAGCCGATGAAATTCCTCTCCGGCGACGGGATCGAGATCGAGGTTGGCAAAAACGCCCTGCAGAACGAGCGCCTGACGATGGGCGCAAAAGGCGACGAGCTGTGGCTGCACGCTCAGAAGATGCCCGGCTCCCACGTGCTCGTCCACGCGCAGGAGGTGCCCGAGCGCACGCTTTCCGAGGCCGCCATGCTCGCCGCCTATTACTCGAAGGGCGTCCGCTCCGCGCAGGTGCCCGTCGACGCGACGCTTCGCCGCTACATCAAAAAGCCCGGCGGAACACCCGCGGGCTTCGTCATCTATACCCATCAGCGCACGCTCTATGTCACGCCGGACGAGGCCGCCGTCAAGGCCATCCGTCTGCTGCGCGAATAACACGGACGCTTGCAGGCCGAGCATCCTGCCCGGCCTGCAAGCACTTCCGCGAGCGCCATTTCTTTGTTGATTACGCCGACAGCCGCCTCGTGTACAGCGCGTTTGAAACACAGACAGAGCAAGCATTGATGGCAGCAGACGCAGCCAGCACAGCCAGCCAGATTCCCGTCAGTGACCCGGCGCTCATCCCCTGTGTCGACTCGGCCAACACAAAATACGCTGCCATCTGTACGCCGATGGCCAGCAGATAGACCATCCTGCCCTTCTCCGTCCCCAGGCGGAACATGATCGGCAGCACGATGCTCACGGCCAGCAGCGCCATCGCGACGCTGGCAAGCATCAGCCAGACCGGCACGGCGTAGCCCGGAAACAGCGCGCTGCGCACAAGCGCGACCATCAACGCAAACGCGATGCTCGCATAGCCGATCAGGTACTTGTCCGTCACACAGGCAAGCCCGCTGACCGGCATCGCGCTCTGCAGCCGCTCAAAGTGGGAGCGCTCGTCATAGGCCAGGATGTTGACCGGCAGCATGAGCGAATAGATCATGGCGAACATGAGCTGATAGTCCGAACCGAAGCCCGCCAGCAGCACCACAAGCGCGACATAAATCCATATCGTCTTGCGGATCGTCATCAGATCCTTGTACAGGATTCCCTTCAAGACAAAACCTCTCCCTTCTCCAGCAGCAGCATGACGTCCTCGATGCCCGTCCTGCCCGCCTCCATATTGGCGGGCAGCAGGGCGCGCCTGGCCAGCACGCGCACGGCGCCGTGCGATCGCAGCACGCGAAGCACCGAGGCCGGCTCGAGCCGCCGCAGGTCGTCCTCCCCGATCGTCAGCACGGCGTATTCCTCGTCAAGCGCGTCCTTTTCCGTGGCCAGGATGACCCGGCCCGCGTGCAGGAACACCAGATAGTCGCAGATCTTTTCCAGGTCGGAGACGATGTGCGAGCTCATGAGGATCGAGTGCGACGCGTCGCGCGTGTATTCGCACAGCAGGTCGAGGATCTCGTCGCGCACGACCGGGTCGAGGCCGCCCGTCGCCTCGTCCAGCAGGAGCAGCTCTGCCCCGTGGCTGAGCGCGCAGGCGATGGCCAGCTTCATCTTCATGCCTCTCGAGTACTGCCTGACCGTCTTGTCCGCCGGGAGCGCAAAGCGCTTGCACAGCGCCGCAAACGTCTCATCCTCCCAGCCGCGATAGATGCCCCGCATCATCCTGCCGATCTGCGGTGCGTTCAGCTCCTCCGGCAGGCAGGACTCGTCCAGCACGACGCCCAGCCTCTGGCGCAGCTGCGCAAACGAACGGCCTCCGTCCGCCTCCTGTCCCAGCACGCGGATGCTTCCGCTGTCCGCGCGGCATGCTCCCAGCATCATCCGGATCAGCGTGCTCTTGCCCGCGCCGTTTTCGCCGATCAGCCCCAGCACACAGCCCGTCGGCAGCGAAAAGGAGACGTCGCTGAGCGCGAAATCGCCGTAGCGCTTCTCCACATGCTTAAGCTCTATCGCGTTTTCCCCGTTCCATGTCCCGTTTTCCATGGTCATTCCTCCTCCAGTCTGAGCGTCTGCAGCATCTCGCAAAGGTCGTCGCCGCTCAGGCCGATCTGTGCGGCCAACTGCGAAATCTGCTGCAAATGATCTTCAATTTTGCGCAGCACGTCCTCCCGGAGCCATTCCGCGTTGCGCTCGGCAACAAAGGAGCCCTTGCCCGCCGCCGTCACGATCAGCCCCTCGCGCTCCAGCTCGTCATAGGCCCGCTTGGTCGTGATCACGCTGATGCGCAGATCCTTGGCCAGCGAGCGGATCGAGGGAAGCATCTCCCCCGGCGCCAGCTCCCCGCTGACGATGAGCCGCTTGATCTGCGAGACGATCTGCTCATAGATCGGCTTGCCGGACGTGTTGCTGATGATCAGATTCACACGATGATGCCTCC
>SFHU01000026.1 GCA_004555535.1 Clostridiales bacterium | reverse complement strand
CTGGTCGATGAATATATCCATTTCTACAATTACCAACGCATTGATATGAAAAACGGCCTTACTCCATTTGAAATCCGGAGTAAAGCCGCATAATGTTGTGCAATTCTACGACGGGGTTTGTTTTTTGTGTCTACTTGACTTATAGCAGTCCAGATCACACATTTAGCCCAGTGTGTTTTTTTCGCGCTCCGGACGATGATAAAATGATCACAACCACATTCCTGTAAAGGGAGGAAGAAGATGATGACCGAACAGATCAAACGCATCAACCTCACGGTCAACGGAAAGCTGAGGAAATTCATCGTCAGCGACGACGAGGGCTGCGTCGCGCCCTCCGAGACGCTGCTGGACACGCTGCGCGACAAGCTGGGGCTGACCGCCGCCAAGCGCAGCTGCGAGCACGGCGCCTGCGGCTGCTGCACGGTGATCGTCGACGGCGAGGCCGTGGCCTCCTGCATGCTGCTCACGGCGGATTGCGACGGCAAGAGCGTCACGACGCTCGAGGGCCTCTGCGACCCCGTGACGGGCGAGCTCAGCCCGCTCCAGCGCGCGTTCGCGGACAATTCCGCGTTCCAGTGCGGCTTCTGCACGCCGGGCATCATCATGAGCACGCAGGCGCTGCTCAATAAGAACCCGAACCCCACCGAGGAGGAGTTGACCGATGCGCTCTCGGGCAACTACTGCCGCTGCATCAGCCATTATCAGGTCATCCGCACGGTCATGGGCTTTATCCATCAGATGAATGGGGAGGCGGTGTAAACCATGTATGAAGAGATGAAAAAGGACGTCAAGGTCAGCGAGCACGAGTACCGCTACATCGGCAAGCACGGCAACCGCGCCGACGCCGACGACATCGTCTCCGGCCGCCAGCAGTACCTGGACGATCTCGCCGTTCCGGGCATGCTGATCGTGCGCGTGCTGCGCAGCCCGTATCCCAACGCCAAGATCCGCAGCATCAACCTCGAGAAGGCGCGCGCGCTGCCGGGCGTCGTCGGCGTGTGCTCCTACAAGGAGGCGCCGGACTGGAAGTGCGGCCTGCCGAACCATCGCCGCGTGCTCGACGAGCACGTTCGCTTCACTGGCGACAGCGTCGCGCTCGTCGCGGCGGAGACGATCGAAATCGCCGACGAGGCGCTTGAGCTGATCGAGGTCGACTACGAGGAGCTGCCGTTTGTGCTCGACTGCGAGGAGGCCCTCAAGCCGGGCGCGCCGCAGCTGTACCCTGAGTACCCGGGCAACGAGATCCCCAAGGTCACGCCGTTCTCCGAGGAGCCGTTCAATCAGATCTTTGTGGGCGACACGGAGAAGGCCTTCAAGGAGTCGAAATACGTCTCCGACGCCTACATGCGCTATGAGAACATGGCCCATCCGCTGCCGCCGGAGAGCCCGGGCTGCATCGCGCAGTGGACGGGCCCACACGCTGTGACCGTCTGGTACAACGGCGGCGCGCCGCATCTGCAGAAATTCAACACCGAGGCGTCGATCCCGGGCGTGGCCGTGCGCGTCATCGCCTGCCATGCGGGCGGCTCCTACGGCTCCAAGCAGCTGATTCCGCACATGATCCTGCAGGCTATCCTGATGGCGAAGATCACTGGCCGGCCCTGCAAGTTCATCATGGACCGCACGGAGCACCTGCTCAGCTATGAGCTGCGCCAGGGCAGCCGCATCCGCGGCAAGGTCGGCATGACTGAGGACGGCATCATCAACGCCGTCGAGGGCATGTGGTATACCGACTCCGGCATGTCCTCCACCTACGCGCAGGCGATGACCGCCGTGGGCCTTGGCGAGTGCCAGGCGTTTTTGGGCAAGTGCAAGAACTGGGCGCTGGATACCAAGCTCGTGGCGACGAACCACAGCTCGCAGGCTCCGATCCGCGGCTTCGGCGGTCAGGAGTGCAAGAGCGTGCTCGTGCCGATGGTCTGCAACGCGATCCGCGAGGCGGGCATGGACCCGCTGGAGGTCTTCAAGAAGAACTTCGTCAAGGACGGCGACCGCTACATCTGGCGCGACAACCTCTGGTGGGACGTCCACTCTGTCGATTACACGCGCGCCTTTGAGGAATCCGCCCGGGTCTTTGGCTGGAAGGACAAGTGGAAGGGCTGGGAGGAGCCCTACTGGGTCAGCCCGGATGGCCGCTATGCGCGCGGCGTCGGCGTCGGCGTCCACGGCAACGCGGATATCGGCGAGGATCCGACCGAGGGCATGGTCAAGCTGCATCCGTTCGGCAGCGTGACGCTGGAGCTCTGCGTCGGCGAAACCGGCGGCGCGCAGCGCTTCGCCGTGCAGAAGATGGTCGCCGAGATCATGAAGGTGCCGCTCGATGGCGTGCAGGTCGTCGATCCGGACACGCACGGCACGGGCTATGACGCCGGCATGATCGGCTCCCGCGGTACGATCACGATGGGCACGACAGCCGTGCGCGCCGCCAAGGACGCGCGCCGCAAGCTGCTGGAGATGGCTTCGGTCAAGCTCAACATCAACGTCGACGAGCTCGACACGGAGAACTTCCTCGTCTTCTCCGTCCGTCATCCGGAAAAGCGCCTGCCCTGGATCGCCATCACCGGCACGCCGGAGATGACCATCACCGGGTCGGCCAAGTACAAGCAGAACTTCGACAAGCCGAACTTCGCGCTCTATCTGGCCGACGTGGAGGTCAACCTGATGACCGGCGAGGCCAGGCTGCTGCGCGCGCTGGAGGGCTCCGACGTCGGACAGATCATCGACCCGATCAACATCCGCATGCAGGCCGAGGGCTCCTTCGGCTCCGCGGGCGGCGACACCGGCCTGTTTGAAGAGATGGTCATGGACAAGTAGCTGGGCCGCTTCATGACCGGCAACATGATCGATTACAAGTGGCGCACGTTCAACGAATTCCCGCCGTTTGACACGGTGCTGCTGGAGAGTGAATTCGACACCGAGGCCTTCCATGCGCTGGGCTTCGGCGAGATCACGCCGTCCCCGGCCCCTGCGGCCATTCTGATGGCGGTCAGCAACGCGATTGGCCATCCCATCACGGAATACCCGTGCTCGCCGACGGTCGTCCTGCGCGCCATGGGCAAGATCAAATGAGGAGGACACAGCGCCATGAAAAGGTTTGAACATATCTCCGCGTCCAGCTATGAAGAGGCGAGCCGGATTGTGAAGGAGGGCAATGGCACGATCGACCCCATCGCGGCGGGCACCGATCTGCTGGGCACCTACAAGGACAGACTGCTTGAAACCTATCCCAAGGCGGTCGTCAGCCTCAAGGGCATCCCCCATGCGGGCTATATCGCCAGGCGCGGCGAAGAGCTGGCCATCGGCGCGGGCGCGACGCTCAAATCCATCGCCGGGGACGAGACCGTTAAGGCCGTCTGCCCGGCGCTTGCCGAGGCGGCGCATTCCGTCGCCTCCCCGATCATCCGCACGACGGCGACCATCGGCGGCAACGTCTGCCAGGACGTGCGCTGCTGGTACTACCGCTATCCGGATTCCATCGGCGGCCGGCTGAACTGCCGCCGCAAGGGCGGCGACACCTGCTACGCCATCGCCGGAGAGAACCGCTACCACTCCATCTTTGGCGGCATGTCCGCCGGCTGCGCCTCCTGCCAGGGCAACTGCCCGGCGGGCACCGATATCCCGGCCTACATGGCAAGGATCCGCGAGGGCGACTGGGACGGCGCGGCGAGGATCTTCATGCAGTACAACCCGATGCCGATGATGACCAGCCGCATCTGCCCGCACATCTGCCGGGACAAGTGCAACCAGAATGTCTACGGCGAGAGCGTCAACATTCCGGGCGTCGAGCGCTCGCTGGGCGATTACATCCTCGCGCACAGGGACGTCTACTATGCCGCGCCTGAAAGGGAAACCGGCAAGCGCTGCGCCGTCATCGGCGCGGGCCCGGGCGGCCTGACCGCGGCATACTATCTGCGCCGGGCGGGCCACGAGGTTACCGTCTATGACGCGCACGAGAAGGCCGGCGGCGTGCTGCGCTACGGCATTCCGCATTACCGCCTGCCCAAGACGATTGTGGACAGCTACTGCGACGCGCTCGAGCAGATCATGGGCATCCGCTTCGTGATGAACACCCGCGTCGGCGAGGACATCACCGTCGAGCAGATCAAGGAAAACAGCGACGCCGTGTATTTCGGCACTGGCGCGTGGAGCCAGCCCGTGCTCGGCCTGGACGGCGAAAACCTGACCGAGTTCGGCCTCAACTTCCTGGTCGAGGTCAACACCTACCTGCAAAAGGCGATTGGCGAGGAGGTGCTCGTCTGCGGCGGCGGCAACGTCGCTATGGACGTCGCGCTGACGGCCCGCCGCCTGGGCGCGAAAAAGGTCAAGCTCATCTGCCTGGAGCAGCGCCATGAGATGCCCGCCAGCGCGGATGAGGTCGAGATGGCGCTCGAGGAGGGCGTTGAGATCTGCAACGGCTGGGGCCTGGGCCGTGTCGTGACTGACGAAAACGGCAAGGTCTGCGGGCTGGAGGCCAAGCGCTGCGTGGCCGTGCGCGACGCAAGCGGCCGGTTCAACCCGCAGTATGACGAGGATGACCGCATGATCGTCGCCTCCGACTTCATCGTTCTGGCGACCGGCCAGCGCGTGGACATCAGCTTCCTGGGCGAAAAGCTGGGCGGCCAGCTCAGGACTGCGCGCGGCCTCATTGACGCGGACATCGAGTCCGGCAAGACGCGCGAGGCGGGCTACTACGCCGGCGGCGACGCGGTCACCGGCCCGAACCTGGCGATCCGCGCGATCCGCGCAGGCCGCAGCGCCGCGGAGAGCATGAACGCCGACCTGGGCGCCGCGCCCGAAAAGAAGGACGCGAAGGAGAAGTTCACGACGTTTGACGTCGAGGGCATCGAGAAGACCGTCGCCAACAGGCTGAAGGAAAAGCCGGTCGCCGAGCGCTCCCTCTCCGGCGAGGACTGCGCCTCCTTTGACGAGGAAACGGCGGTCAACGAGGCCAGGCGCTGCCTGCACTGCGCCTGCTATGCCGTCGCGCCGTCGGATATCACGCCCGTGCTCGTGCTGACGCAGGCGAAGATCACGACGACGGAGCGCATCCTCTCCGCGGATGAGCTCTTCACCACGAAGCTGACCGTACAGCAGGTGCTCCGTCCGGGCGAGCTGGTCAAGGAGATCAGCGTGCTGCCCATGAAGGGCGAGATGCACTACGACAAGCGCCGCGTCCGCAACGCGATCGACTTCGCGATCGTCTCCCTCGCCAGCTGCATCGACGTGCAGGATGGCGTCATCCGCGAGGCGCATCTCGTGTTTGGCGGCGTCGCGCCGGTGCCGTATCGCCTGCCGAAGGTCGAGGCATACCTGACCGGCAAGACGATCACGCCGGAGGTCGCCACGCAGGCCGGCGAGATTGCGCTGGAGGGCGCCTTCCCGATGGGCAAGAACGAATACAAGATCTTCATGGCCAAGGACGTCATCTATCAGGCGATCATGCGCCTGGCCCGGTAAACGGAAAGCCGAATGGCGAAAGAATCGGCGGGACATGCAGCGCGCGCTCTGCGCGCTGCATGTTTGCCGCTTTGCGGAAAACGCAACAATCCTTTGCGAAGTTGAGGTTGCCCGCGGAGCCGGTTTTGTGCTATGATGAGCATAGCGATCAAGCCCTGGCAACAGAGCGCGCCGAAGGAGGGAAGAGCCTGATGAGCGAGGAATACAGCCTGCCGCCCTACCGGTCGCGCTTTTTCCATCACATGAAGGGCTGGGAGCGGTTTGAAAGGCTGGGCGAGCACATCTACCTGCCCAGAAACCACTACATCGTCTCGCCCGGGGAGAAGGCCAAATACTGCTATCTCGTCATGGAGGGGCGCGTGATCTCGCTGGAGCTGACGCGGGAGGGCACGGAGCACATCTTCAACGTGTTCGAGGAGGGGAGCATCTTCCTCGAGTCGAACGTGCTGGCGAACTACGAGGTCGACGTCTACTTTCAGACGATCGCGCCGACGGAGCTCGTGCGCATCACGGCGCAGACGCTGCGCGAGGAGATGCTGCGCGACCCGGAGGTGATGCAGATGGTGTTTGATTCCTTCGCCTCCAAATACTATTCGGCGATGGACCAGCTGCGGGAAAACTACAACCATGACGCGCTTTGGAAGGTCTACAACATGATGTTGCTGCTGGCGGACGGCATCGGCAAGCCCTACTACGGGGACTGGATCATGATCGACATGAAGATCACGCAGCAGATGATCGGCAGCATGCTGGGCATGAACCGCATCACCGTCAGCCGCGTGCTCAAGGAGCTGCGGGAAAAGGAAATGCTGCTGCTCATCAACAACGCCTATTACTGCATCCGAAGACAGGATCTGCAGGAACGTGAAAAGCCCGGGGAGGAGTGATTCCCCGGGCTTATGCTTGCTGATTTGACTGCGCTTCAAATGGCTTTTACGGGCGCACCTCTTCGCCCCGGCACCACGCCAGCAGGCGCTCGATGTCCTGCGGCGTGTCGTTATCCAGCACCGTGCCGCGGTCCTCGACGGACAGCTCCCGCAGCGTGTAATCACTGTGCTCGATCGCGCCGCGCAGGCCACCGGGGCCGTCGTAGGTCATCAGATAGGGGATGAGCGCCGCGCGGAGCACGACGGGGTGGCCGACCTCGCCGTGACAGACGGGGCGGATGAAGTCGCCCTCCAGGGCGAGCAGGCGGGAGACGGTCTCCTGCCGGACGGCGGGCACGTCGGCGGGCGAGATCAACACGCGCGCGCAGCGTCCCTTCAGGGCACGCAGCCCCAGGCGCAGGGACTCGAGCTGCTGCGTATGGGCATAGTCTGGATTGTAGACGAATTCGACGGCCTCGCCCTCAAGGCTTTGGCGCAGCAGCTCGCTTTGATGCCCGGTGACCACAACGATGGGCGAGGCGCCGGCCCCCCGCATCCTGTCGATCACATGGCCGATCATGCTGCGCCCCTGCACCTCGATGAGCGGCTTATAGCGCCCCATGCGGGACGACAGTCCGGCTGCCAGGATGATACCGCCCAGCGGCTCCATGGCGATCCCTGCCTTTCCTGCGGTATTGGAGAAACTCAGATGGCCTCGACGAGCACGTCGATGATGCCGCCGCAGACCATGCCCTCGTCCTCGGCGTCGCGGCCGGTCATGTCGACGTGGAAGAGCTGCCGCTTCGGGGCGTCGGGCAGCAGGAGCATGCGGCGCGCCTTGCCCTGCACATCCGCCTCGACGCAGCCGCCGCCGATGGTGCCGACCGTGCGCCCGTCCGCGAAGAAGAGCATCTTCGTGCCGACCTCGCGCGGCGCGGAGCCCTTGCGCATGACGATGGTCGCCAGCGCCTTCTTTTCGCCCTCATCGGCGAGGATGGCGCGCATGATCTCGCGGGAATAGCCACAGCTGCGCTTGTTGGCATTCTTGACCTGGATGATCTCTGCCAGAATGGCGATGGCGATCTCCTCGGGCGTTTCCGCGCCGATTTTAAGGCCGATGGGCGTGTAGACACGCTCGATGACCTCCGGGTCGGCGCCCTCGGCGAGCAGCGCCTCCTTGACGGTGGCGACGCGCTTGCGGCTGCCGATCATGCCAATGTAGGCGTGGGGCTTCCTCACGATGCTGCGCAGACAGGCCTGGTCATGGCGGTGGCCGCGCGTGACGATGACGAAGAACGTGTCCTCGTCGCCGGGGATGCCTGCAAGGCCGTGCTCAAAGTCGTCGCAGATGACCTCGGTGGCGCCGGCGCGGCGCGCGTTGTCGGCAAAGGAGGGACGATCCTCGATCACCGTGACGCGGCAGCCGATCATCAGGCCCATGGTGATGATCGGGATGGAGATATGCCCGCCGCCGCAGATGACGACCTTTTTCTCGTTGCCCAGCAGCTCGCAGAAGACAGACTGCCCGTCGATGGCGTAGGTGCCGCCGTCGGCGAGGGCGAGCACCTCGCTCTCGTGCGCGGAGAAGAAGCTGCCGCTCTCATAGACGAGGCGGCCGCCGGAGACGAGCGCCTTTTCGCCAAAGGACGGCCCGTCGATGACCGTCATGGCGAGGTTCTGGGCGTTGGGGTTGGCGCTGTCCAGCGCGGTATAGAATTCAAACACGGTGAATCATTCCTCTTTCATCTGATACTTTTGCGCGAGACGCAGGGCGTCGGCGTAGCGCCTTGACCAGGCTTCCTGCGCCTCAAGCGAGGCGCATTTCGCGCGGGAGGCCTCAAAGCGCGCCTCAAGCGGCACGTCCTCGCAGCCGCGTGTCAGCTTGTCGGCCAGATAGAGCAGCTCGGCCTCCGCACCGGCATCGGCATGAAGGTCGTGATGCTGGGCGACGATACGGCTTAGCGCAGGATAGCCCTGTGCATCCAGCAGGGAAGCGCCCTTTTCGGCATGGCCGCGACCCTCCGCGCGGCACAGGTCGTGCAGCAGACAGGCGGCGCGCAGCATGTCCCGGTCGACCGGCTCCGGCGCGTGCTCCGCCAGGGCGAGCGCCTTTGCGGCGACGGAGCGGCTGTGCGCGATGACCGGCTCGGGCGTGGCGCAGCGCGTGAGCAGCTGCCGGATCTCCTCGTCCCCGGGGAAGGGCTGCGGTTTGCAGCCGACGGACAGCACACGGAAGGTCTCGCCGTCAAAGGCGAGCGTGCTCATGCCGCCGCGCGGCTGCCGCAGCGAAAAGACCTCGTCGGGGGAAAGGCCGAGCGCGAGGCAGAGAAAGCCGCGGAGGATGCCGCCGTGGGAGACGACGGCGAGGTCGCCCTGCGTGCCGGAAAGCAGGGCGCGCAGGCAGGCGTCCATCCGCTGGCCGGCGGCAAGGAAGCTCTTCCCGCCCGGCGGGGCGGCGGTGCCGATGTGCTCGCCGCGCGCGCGGTAATCTTCCGGAAAGCGGGCGCGGATCTCCTCAAACGTCAGGTTTTCCCATTGGCCGACGTCGACCTCCCGCAGCGCTTCGCAGAGGACGGCTGGCGGCGCGCCGTCAAGCAGCGCCGCAGTCTCCGTGCAGCGGGAGGCGGGGCTTGAAAACACCGCGCTGACGGGATGCTTTTGCAGGAAACGGGAGAGCGCCTCCGCCTGAGCGCGTCCCTGGGCGGAGAGGGGCAGGTCGGTGCGGCTGATGCAGCGGTGCGCACCGCCGGTCACCTCGCCGTGGCGGATCAGATAGAGCGTGCGCATGGCCGGCCTCCTTCGGTTAGCCCGGATACGGCTCTGCCCGGCAGCAGTACGATGCCGTCCTGGAATCAGACGACGCCGGATGGACAGACCCTTACAGGATTAATTAAAGCAGATCGGGGTGCAAAAGTATAGTAGTCTACGCTACAAAACGGGCAGGGGGATTGTGGAAGGTGGCGGAAATCGCTTTCCTTTTTGGAAAAACTATGGTATCATGAAGCATGCCTTGAACGATTTGAGAGAAGAGCAAACACCGGAAGGGTGGAGGATACATTGGAGACAGTCGTGATTCTCGGCGCGGGCCAGATGGGAAAAGCGGCCCGGAATCTGCTGAATTTGAACCGGATGGAGCTTGTGGCGATCGGGGACAACAACCCCAAGGTCTGGGATTATGACGCCGAAATCCAGATCCTGCCCGTGGCGGAGGCGCTGCAGGCCAATCCGGACAGGGTGATCATCGGCGTGCTGGACGACGAGCGCACGGGCCAGCTGATCCATCAGGCGCGCAGCCTGGGCTATCAGGGGAGGATCATGGCGTTGGGCGACGTCTATTCGACGTTCGACCTGCGGGCCGCCACGTTCCGGCGGCTGGCCGACCGCGTCAGCGCCAACGGCATCGAGGGGGCGCTGGCGGAGCTGGGCACCTATCGCGGCGACTTTGCCTGGCAGCTCAACGAGCGCTTCCCGGAGCGCAGGCTCTATCTGTTTGACACGTTTGACGGCTTTGACGAGCGCGATATCCGCGTGGAGCGCGAGGTGAGCAGCTCCCGCGCCGCCGCGCACGATTTTTCCGATACGCGCGCCCGGGACGTCCTCGCGCGCATGCCCTACGAGGATCAGGTTGTGATCCGCAAGGGCTTCTTCCCCGAGACGGCGCAGGGGCTGGAGGAGCGCTTCGCGCTGGTGAGCATCGACGTCGACCTCTACGCGCCGACGCTGGCAGGCCTTGAATACTTCTATCCGCGGCTGGTCAGGGGCGGAGCGATTCTGCTGCACGATTACAACAGCCTGCAGTTCGACGGCGTGCGCAAGGCTGTGGAGGAATACGAGCGCCGGCACGGCATGCTGCCCCTGATTCCGCTGAGCGATCTGCATGGCACAGCGGTGATCACGCGCTGCTGAGGAAGCGCCGCCTGAGGGCGGGCCGACAGAAAAGGGGAGCAAGATGAATCCGAAAACCTATCCGAACGTTGGCTTTTCCGCAGGGGAATACCATACCCGCCTCTGGCGCGATACCTGCAGCGAGGAAAGGTTCCGCGCCCTCGGGCCGACGGTCGATTTTGCCAAGGGCGCGATTCTCGCGCAGGCGGGCCGCGTGCCCCGCTGCTGCTATTACGTGCTGGAGGGGCGTGTGATGGCGTTTGAATACACGCTCACGACCGGCGACCGCTATTACAACTTCAACGAGGAGGGCTCGCTGCTGCTCGAGTCGAACGTGCTGCTGGAAAAGGCGCCGCCCGTCTCCTTTGTGGCGGTCAGCGCGGTGAAGGCCGTGGCCATCGAGCGGGAGCGGCTGATGGCGCGTCTGCGTGAGGATCCCGCTCTGGCCGAGGAGCTGCTGATGAGCCTCTCCTACAAGTTCCTGGCGGCGATGGACCAGGTGCGCGAGGGCACGCAGTACAACGTGGCCTGGAAGGTCTGCAACCTGCTGCTCACGTTCGCCGAGCGCTACGGCGTCGAATACGACGGGAAGATTCTCATCAAGGAGAAGATCAGCCAGCAGATGCTGGCCAACCTGCTGGGCGTCAACCGCATCACGATGGTGCGAACGGTCAAGGAGCTGCGCGAGCAGAACCTGATCGAGCAGATCAACGGCTTTTACTGCATCCGCGACAGGGAGCGGATGCTCGAATACATGGACGAGGCGAGCGCCTCGCTGCGGTAAAAATGCATAAAGCGTCCCCGGGGCCACAGGCTCCGGGGACGCTTTGCGTCAGAAGAATCAGACATACTCAAACTCGATGACATGCCGCACGCCGTGGCCGTTGGCAAAGCCGTCCTGCGCCTTGAGGGCCTTCAGCGCCTGATCGACGTAGCTGCCCTCTCTGCAGCGGATCAGCGGGTAATGCTCGATGTTTTCCATCACATGCGTGAAGCCGACGTCGCTCTCGAATTTCTTCATCAGCGCGCTCTCGCCCAGCTCGCTCACGCTCTCGGGCACCTGCACGAACACGAGGCTGCGGCAGCCGGAGACGGCGTATTTGCCGATGCGCGTCACGCCCTCGGGCAGCACGAGCCCCGTGAGCTTGCGGTTGTTGTAAAAGGCCTTGTCGGCAATGGCGGTGACGCCGTCGGGAACGACGATGTCGCCCTCGCAGGCCTTGCCGCCCGTGACGACGCCGTCCTCGATGATCAGGCCGTTTGGAAGCGTTTGTGCCATGTGGATCGCACTCCTTTGAAGGTGTCCGGGCAGGATGACGCCGCCGGACGTCCTGTTTTGCCTGATTATAGCATGTGGGCGGGCAAAAGTCTGTTTCACAGGATACACATGGAAGGTGAAAAGGAAAAAACTTTCAGTAACATTTGTATCAGCGGTTTCGCCTGTCACTAGCGGCCCCGCGGGGTGATCGTTATAATGAAATCAAAGCTGGCTCAGTCTGCGGAGGGATTTCCGCGCAGGGCGCTTCAGGCCGGCGCCCGAAAGACGGATGAGCCCAAGACCATATCAGGAGGTAGAACATGGTATTACCGAATTTCGAGTATATGGTTCCCAAAACGATTGGCGAGGCGTGCAATCTTTTGCTGGAACTGGGCAAGGGCGCAAAGGTGTTTGCCGGCGCGACCGACATCATCCCGCCGATGCGCGACAAGGCGTTCACGGTGGACTACCTGATCGATCTTAAGCACATCCCGGGAATGAAGTACATCGAGTATGACGAGACCGAGGGCCTCAAGATCGGCGCGCTGACCACGCTGCGCGAGATCGAGACCTCTCCGCTGGTCAAGGAGAAGAACCCGGCGGTGGCGCATGCGGCCAAGGTGGTCGCCTCCACGCAGATCCGCGCGAAGGGCACCATGGCGGGCAACCTGTGTAACGCTTCCCCCTCCGCCGATACCCCGCCCATCCTGCTGGCGCAGAACGCGAAGGTGCTCGTCCAGGGGCCGAACAAGGACCGCTATATCATGATGGACGACTTCTTTGTCGGCTTCAAGAAGACCGCACTGGAGCCGGGCGAGATCGTGACCGGCTTCGTCATCCCGCCGCTGAAGGAGGGCGAGAGCGCGGCCTACATCAAGCACGCCGTGCGCAAGGCGATGGATCTGGCGATCATCGGCGTGGCGGTCAAGCTGACGATGGACGGCGACGTCTGCAAGGATGCGCGCATCGCGCTGGGCGCCGTCGCGCCGACGACCATGCGCGCGCGCAACGCCGAGAAGGCGCTCATCGGAAAGAAGCTGACCGATGACGTGATCGTCGAGGCGTCCCTGGCCGCCAGGGACGAGTGCAGCCCGATCTCTGACATCCGTGCCTCTGCGGAATACCGCAGGGATATGATCCGCGTGTTCACCAAGCGCGCCATCAAGCAGGCGCTGGAAGGCTAAGGAGGCAGAATATGAGCAAACGTGTTTTGAGTTTCACGCTCAACGGGGACCCGACGGAGGTCATCGTCAAGGACAACATGACGCTGCTGGATCTGCTGCGCGACAAGCTCGGCCTGACCGGCACCAAGAAGGGCTGCGAGCAGGGCGAATGCGGCGCCTGCACCGTGATGCTGGACGGCAAGCCGGTCAACTCCTGCTGCACGCTCGCCGTGGAGTGCGAGGGCCGCGAGGTCGTGACCATCGAGGGCATCGCCAAGGGCGGCAAGCTGCATCCGATTCAGAGGCAGTTTATCGAGAAATGGGCGCTGCAGTGCGGCTATTGCACGCCGGGCATGATCATGTCCGCGAAGGCGCTGCTGGATGTCAACCCGCATCCGACCGAGCTGGAGATCCGCGAGGCCATCGAGGGCAACCTCTGCCGCTGCACAGGCTACGCCAAGATCGTCGAGGCGATCCAGGCGGCCGCCGCTGAAATGAACTGGGAGGAGGGCAAAGCGTAATGAATAAGGACTGCGATAAGCACTATTTTAAAAAGCCTGAGTTCTACCGCCTGACCGGCGGCAACAACTACGTCCGCATCGACGCGGAGGACAAGGTCACCGGCCACGGCAAGTATGTCGGCGACATCATGTTCCCGGATATGCTGACCGGCCGCATGGTGCGCAGCCCCTACGCCTATGCGCGCATCAAGTCCATCGACACGAGCGAGGCCGAGAAGCTGCCGGGCGTCAAGTGCATCCTGACGGCGAAGGACTTCGAGTGGAAGAGCAAGGTCGGCAACGGCGAGTTCGCGGCGGAGTTCGCGGACAAGGACGTGCTCTGCTCCGACCTGGTCAAGCAGGTGGGCGACGATATCGCCGCCGTCGCGGCTGTCGACGAGGAGACCGCCCAGCGCGCCGTCGACCTGATCAAGGTCGAATACGAGGTGCTCGAGGGCGTGTTCGATCCCTTCAAGGCGATGGAGGATGACGCCCCCGAAATCCAGTGGGAGGGCAAGGGCATCCACAACATCGGCATGAAGTCGATCATGAAGGCCGGCACGGACATCGACGAGGAATTCAAGAACGCCGCCTATGTCCAGCACCGCAACTACAAGACCCACCGCATGGTGCACGCGGCTATGGAGCCGCACGGCGCCGTGGCGACCTACCGCAACGGCGAATACACGATCTGGATGTCCACCCAGATGGCGTATGTCGATCAGTTCTGGTATGCCCGCTGCCTGGGCGTGCCGGAGAAGTGCGTCCGCGTGATCAAGCCGCTGGTCGGCGGCGGTTTCGGCGGCAAGCTCGATTCTTATTCCTTCGGCCTGTGCGCCGCGAAGATGGCCGAGCTGACCGGCCGTCCCGTCCGCATGATCCTCACCCGTGAGGAGGTCTTCCAGACCACCCGCAACCGCCACCCGATCTACATGCACATCGACACTGCCTTCGCAGCTGACGGCAAGCTGCTGGCCAAGAAGTGCTACCATGTGCTGGACGGCGGCCCCTATGGCGGCTCCGGTGTCGCGGCCTGCGCGCAGTCGACCCTCTGGGCGAACTTCCCCTACAAGATCAACTCCGTCGACTTCCTCGCGCACCGCGTCTACACGAACAACCCGTCCTCCGGCGCCATGCGCGGCTACACCGCCTGCCAGGTGCATTATGCGCACGACCTGAACATGCAGTATGCGGCGGATCAGCTGGGCATCGACCCGGTCGAGTTCCGCAAGATCAGCGCCGCCGATCCGGGCTACGTCGCCCCGGCCGGCCTGTCCATCACCTCCTGCGCCTACAAGGAGACGCTCGACACCGCGGCGCGTGAGATCGGCTGGTATGAGCGCAAGGGCAAGATGAAGAAGGGCGAGGGCATCGGCTTCGCGGGCACCGGCTTCGTCTCCGGCACCGGCTTCGCCGTTCTGGAGGCCCCGAACCAGAGCTCTGCCTGCGTGCAGTGCCGCCTCAACAAGCGCGGCATGGTCACGCTGTACATCGGCTCCCACGACATCGGCCAGGGCTCCGATACCGTCATGACCGCCATCGTCGCCGAGGAGCTCGGCCTGCAGATGAGCGACGTCAAGACCTTCATGTCCGACACGTTCCTCACGCCGTGGGACTCCGGCTCCTATGGCAGCCGCGTCACGTTCCTCGCGGGCAACGCCGCGCGCCGCGCCGCTGTCGATGCCAAGCGCCAGCTCTTTGAGGTCATCGCGCCGATGTGGGGCGTCATGCCGACGACGCTGGAGTGCCTGGAGGGCAAGGTTATCAGCAAGGAGAACGCCGAGCTGCAGATGTCCATGGCGGACGCGATGTTCAAGTACATGACCGTCAAGGGCGGCGACGAGCTCGTCGGCGTCGGCTCCTTCTACCATCGCACCGACAACAGCCAGTACAACGGCGTCAACACAACCAACTATGCCCCGGCGTACAGCTTCTCCACCGGCGCCGTCCATCTGACGCTCGACGAGGAGACCGGCGTGCTGGATATCGACGAATTCGTGTTCGCGCATGACTGCGGCCGCGCGCTCAACCGCCGCGCCGTCGAGGGCCAGCTCGAGGGCTCCATCGCCATGGGCCTGGGCTACGCCGTCTATGAGCACAACGTCACGAAGGAAGGCAAGATTCTCAACCCGAACTTCCGCGACTATCGCCTGCCGACCGCGCTGGATATGCCGAAGATGCGCACGTTCTACGACTTCACGCCGGACGAGGAGGGCCCGCTGGGCGCCAAGGAGGCCGGCGAGGGCTCCGCTGCGCCTGTCGCCCCGGCCATCGCCAACGCCGTCAACATGGCGACCGGCATCTACCTGACCGAGCTGCCGCTCGATCCGGAGCATCTCTGGCGCGCGATGCACGGCCTCAAGGACGACCGCATCCCGAACCACATGCCCGAGGACGATGCGGTGCGCGAGCGCTACATGCATCCGGACGACTGATCCGAATCAACAGGGAAATCTCCATACGCAAGGGGCCGCCAGCGATGGCGGCCTCTTTTTGCGCGCAAAAAGCCCTCCGGCCCGGGAGCCGGAGGGCGGGGTATTCATGCCGGTTTGTAGTGGAATCATGCTTTGCGGATACGACTCGTCTCAATCATAGGCCGCTTTGCGGCCTGCTCTGAGACTGCGTTTTTCTTGAATGGGAACGACGCCGGGGGCGCCGCCCCAGACCCCGCAAGGGGCTTAGCCCCTTGACCCTTCCTCGCCTCGCGCAGAGGAAAGCTTTTTCAGCGTCAGCCCCTGCAGAGCCTATCGATCTGTGCGGGGGTGATCAGGTTGACGGTCACGAATTCCCCGCCGTAAAAGACGGCAAAGTTATTGAAGACGCAGGGCAGGGACTTCGCCTTTTCCAGCGTATCGACCGGGATGAACGACACAGGAATCCCCTTCTCGCGGCAATGCCTGTCGATGAGCTCCCTGTACTGGGCGACAAACGGACATTGCTCTCCGGTGTAGATCGTGAGCGCTTTGCTTTCGATGCGCATGGCCCTGGCGGTCGGGGAGAAGTGCGGCAGCGTGCCGTCAAACGACAGCGCAAGCAGCTCATAGCCGTTTTCCGTCGTATCGACGGTTTCAAAGCCGAACTTCCTGGCAAACGCCTGGTCGGAGAGCCAGGCCTTCTGCTTGGCCGCGCCGAGCATGCAGACGCCGGATTTGCCCTTTTCGCGCGCGTCGTCAAGGCAGTATTCCATCAGCTCGCGGCCATAGCCCCTGCCCTTGGATTCGCCCGTCACCCAGAGGCAGTAGATGTAGAGGTAGTTGTCACCGAGAATGGGCACCCATGCCGTCTCCAGCGGCGCGTATTCGATAAAGACCGTCGCTTTCTCGTCGAGCTTGCGAAAGACGTGTCCCTCCGGCAGGCGCTGGGCGAGCCATTGCCGCTTGGCCTCCACGCCGGGATGCGCCTTCTTGCTGCGGATGATGCAGCAGAGGTGCTCATCGGTGAGGTTTTCCGGCGTCAGGTTGAGAAACTGTGCGCACATATGCAGGCCTCCTTGACTGAAATGCGGGAGTGTTGGCCTGAGCATAGCAGATCTGGGGCGGCCTGTCTACCGTCTGAAGAGAGAAATTGTGTGCGGAATGGTGGCATGGAGGAAGCGATTCGCAAGAAAACGCGTCATCAGACTGACGCCCGTCACAGCGCGGAGAGATCGAGCGCGTCGAGCTGCCCGGCGATCTCCTTGCGGCGCTCGTAGAAGAGCAGGTCCCGGTTGTGCGCGAAATACGCCTCGCAGCCAAAGAGGCTGATGAAGCGCGCACCGAACGGGCTGACGGTCAGCTCGGTCACGAGGATCAGCATCTCCTGCCCGCCGGCAAACGCGCGCTCGCAGAAGGCAAAGAGATGCTCAAGCGCATCCCCCGCGCGCCGCACGTCGGTCCGGTGCGCGTCAAGGCGCCGGGCGAAGTCCCCGCACAGCGCGGCATAGGCCTCCCCGGCGGATTTCCCGGCGCAGAGCGGCTCCATTTCGCGCAGCAGCGCAGCGGTCTGCTGGAGCGCGGCGCGCCTGTCCGCGGAGAGGGCGCCGGCTTCGGAGGCGCTTTTCAGCTGCGCCGCAAGGGCCCGGGCCTGCTCCTGCAGCAGGGAGAGCGCGTCGCCTTGCTCAAGTGCGGACTTGACCGCTTTGAGCGCGGAGAGGACGCCGCCCAGCGCGTCCTGCATGAGCAGCGCGCGGCGCAGCTCGCCGGTCATGCGGTCGATGAGCAGGCCGAGCAGCGCGTAGCGCTCGTCAAAGCGCGCGGCGCGGGCGCGCTCGATGACCGCCTCCGGTGCGTTTCCGGCGAGGATATCCTCGATTGCGTAATCCGCGCTGTATTTCTGGAAGAGCGCATAATAGGTGGAAAAATCCGCGCAGATCCTGTCGTTCTGCAGGTATTGCCCGATGAGGTTTTCGTCGACGGAGAGGCCATGCTTCTCGCACACGCGCAGCATCCGGGAGAGATCCTCCCAACCGCGCGCCGTGACGAACTGCTTGCCGGAGACGCTGCTCTCCACGCGGTAGAAATTGTCCTTGCGGACGTCCAGATACGTCAGCACGGCGGGATGCACCTGCCGCGCGAGGGCGTATTCCTTCCAGACGTCATAGTCCGGCTCGACGACAATGCGCTTGAGCCGGTCGAGCGTCACGACGTCAAACTCCCGCACGGAGCGGTTGTAGGCGGGCGGGTTGCCGGCGGTCACGATGATCCAGCCGTCCGGGACACGGTGCTGGCCGAAGGTTTTGAACTGCAGAAACTGCAGCATGGAGGGCATGAGCGTCTCGGAGACGCAGTTGATCTCGTCGAGGAAGAGGATGCCCTCGCGCACGCCGGTGCGCTCCATCGTGTCATAGACGGCGGCGATGATCTCGCTCATCGTGTACTGCGTGACGGTGACGCTCCTGCCGCCGTATTCGCGCGTGCTCAGCTGCGGCAGGCCCAGCGCGCTCTGGCGCGTGTGGTGTGTCATGGAATAGGCGACCAGGCCGATGCCCAGCTCCTGCGCGATCTGGCTCATGATGGCAGTCTTGCCGATGCCGGGCGCGCCGAGCAGGAAGACGGGCCGCTGCTGCCCGAGCGGGATTTCATATTCGCCCAGAGCGTCGCGGGAGAGGTACGCCGTGATGGCGTTTTTGATCTGCTGTTTGGCTTCCTTGATGTTCATGCTGTCCCTCAATCCTTCACGTAGAGAATCTGCGGCCGGGTGAGTGTCCGCTCGTCGAGCAGGACGCGGATGGCCCAGGGCGGCACCTTCGCCCCGGCATCCTCCCAGGAGACGAAGAGAAAGGCCGTCTCGCAGGGCGGCGGCGCCTTGGGATAGATGCCCTGACCGTCCGTGAAATAGAGAATGCCGCGCAGGTCGGTCATTTCGCCCGCCGAGAGCAGCTGCTCGACGTACGCAAACGCTGGGCGGAAATCCGTGCCGCCCGCGCCGTGCAGCTGCGGCGTTTGCAGATAGGTCGCGAGTTCACCAGCATTGCGGATGAGCGTGTCGCGCTGCACCTGAGCGTCGCACTCGAGGATGTGCAGCGCCATCTGCGCGCCGAAGGCGTCCTGCTCCAGCAGGATGCGGCAGGTGTGGTCGAGAAAGGCGCGCACCTGCTCGCCCTGCACGGAGGCGGAGGTGTCGATCACGATCACAAAATCGCGGATGCGCAGGCTTTCACAGGTCTCCAGCGGCTCGATCAGCGGCAGATTGCCGTAGAGCTGCATGCCGTAGGTGTAGGGGATCATGTCAAAGCTGTCCGGGTCGAGTTGCGGCACCTCGGTCAGCACGGCGAAGCGCCGCAGGAAGTCCGCGTAGTTAAGCAGGATGCGGCGGCCCTCCCGCAGGCTGAGCAGCAGCGTTCCCGCCCGGTCGCCCCAGCGGCGGGAATGGGTCTCCAGGTCCGTCTGCGTCTGCGCGGCGAGCTTTTGCCATTCGGCCTTGGCGCTTCCCGCGTCGGCCTGCGGCTTTCCCTGCGCCTGCTGCGCGCCGGTTTGCGTCTGCGCGCCGCCGCCGCGCTGCTCTTCCTTCGCTTCGCCCTGCCGGGTGTCGCCGCCGCCGTCGCCCTCGTCGCTGCTGCTGTCCTCGTCCTCCGCGTCAGCATTCTGCGGCTTTTCTCCTGAATCGGATGAAGAGCGCGCATACCAGAGGTCGTGCTCGTCGAGCAGAAACGGCGCGCGCAGCGCCTCAAGCTGCGGCCCGCGCAGGGGCTGGTCGGCATAGTGGCGGTAGATCCGCTCGGCGGTCAGCCTTCCATCCAGCGCTCGGCGGAGCGAGGCGAGCGTCTTCGCGGCCTCCTAATACCGCTCAATCTGGACGCAGGGAAGCTCAAGCTCGTCGATGGCGGCCTCCGTGGCGATGTCGCAGGCCAGATCCCAGAGCAGGGGATCGATGCCCTCGCCGACAAAGGGATGGCAGAAGAGACAGTGAAGCACGGCGTGGAGATAGCGCCGCAGGACGAACGCCCTGTCCGCCTGCCAGCGGCGCAGCACGTCGACATAGCCGTAATAGAGGCGCTGCCCGTCCGTGGCGAAGAGGAGCTGCGGATCCTCGCACAGCCCGAGGCGGCACAGCGCCGGGGAGAGGAAGCGCAGGTCAGCCAGCAGCGTGCTGCGCGCGAGGCCGAGCACCTCCTGCGCGAGGGCGCGCGCCCTGCTGTGCGGATCGTTTTCCATGGCAGCCTCCTGTTCAAAGCTCGCCAAGCATGGCGTCAAAGAGCGCGTCCGCGCCGCCGGGGGAGAGCACCTGACGCTGATAGGCGAGCAGCGCGGCGATGGTCTGCGGCTCCGCGTGCGCGGCGGCACGCGCGAGGATCGCGTCAAACTCCTCCGCCTCGATCAGGCGGCGCGAGGTCAGATACTGGTGCAGCGCGTAGCCGGCGTCGCGCTGCGTGCGGGCGATGAGCTGCGCTCGCATCGCGACGAGCGCCTCATGATAGGCGTCGGCGATCTGGGGGGCATAGTGGAGGTCGCGGTCGGCATCCTCCAGAAAGGCGTTGAGCGCGTAGGGCTTTAAGACGCGGGGAAAGGCCGAGAGCGGCACCTCCCAGGCGACGATGCTCTGCAGGCTCGTGCAGCCCATGAAGGTCTTCTCGGGGTCAAAGCCGCGCAGAAGCTGCGGCTCGCTGGCGTCGTACCAGGTGAAATTCTTGAGCCGTCCGCGCAGGATGACGCGCGTCAGGGACGAGCAGCCGGCGAAGATGCCGTCGCCCGGCTCCAGGCGCAGGCGGTAGTTGCAGTAGGTGTTGGGCGACATAGAGACCTCGGTGAGCGATTTGCAGTCGCGGAAGGCGCACATGCCGACGGTGCGCAGGCTGCTGGGCAGACGCGCCGTGCGGATGCGGCTCTTGCTGAAGGCCCACAGGTCGATGTGCGTGACGCCCTCGGGCAGCACGAGCTCCGGCGGGCAGGCGTCCGTCGCGCCGAGCTGGCCGACCATGCAGCGGTCCGCCAGCGCGAGCAGGCGGTTGCAGTAGGGCGTCTCGTTGAAGGCGTATTCGTCGACCTCCATGCCGGGATTGCGCAGCGCGACGCGCTCCAAAGAGGAGCAGCCCTCAAAGGCCCGAGAGCCAATCTGCCGCAGGCTCGCGGGCAGCGTGACCTCCCGCAGGCGAATGCACGACCAGAAGGCGCGCGGGCGGATGAGGCGAAGCCCCTCGCCCCAAACGACGCGCTCGAGGGTGGAGCAGCCGTTAAAGGCCTCCGTGCCGATCTCCTCCAGGGAATCGGGCAGGGAGACCTCCGCCAGGGCGGTGCATTTCTGGAAGGCGCGCGTGCCGATGCGTCGGAGAGTGTCCGGGCAGCGTCACGGTGCGCAGGCCGCGGCGGCCGGCGAAGGCCTCCTCGCCGATGACCTCGACGCCCTCGGGCACGACGGCCTGCGCGCCGCGGCCGGACCAGACCTTGAGGACGGTCAGACCGTCCTCGCACGTCAATTCGAATTCCTGATTCATGGCTGATCCCAAATCACCTGTCACAATCGCAGGCTGTCTGACAAAGACAGCACCTCATCTGTCCCCAGTATAGCACGAACCGGGGACGATGAGGTGCTGCATGGACTACAGGACGACTGCGCTCCCCGCGGAATTACAGGTGCGGCTGCAGGGGCTGGCAGGCCTTCTTGGCGACGAGCATGCCGATGCGCTCCGCGATCAGCGAGAGCACATAGCTGACGACGAACATGACGAAGAAGTCCGCCCAGAAGGCGTTCCAGTAATACGGCGCGCCGAAGCCGACGTTGACGCCGACGAGGATCAGCGTCGCGCCGGTGTTGTAAAACAGCGTCGGCACGAGGTTGGAGACGAGGCCGAAGGGCAGCGTGTCATGCTTGAGGCCGAGCTTGCCCGCGAAGGCATCGCCCATCATCTTGACGGGCAGCAGGAGCGAGATGAGCATGATGGTGAGGAAAGCCGTGCCCCAGTTGCGCAGCAGCAGCTCGATGGAGAAGGTCAGCTTGTCCCAGACGATGGCCGTGGCGGACATGCAGATGGAGAGGATCAGCGCGATGACGATGCTGACCGTCATGCCGAAGTGGTTCCTGAAGAAGTGCAGCATAAGACTCAATCCTTTCAAATCATGCCGGTTTGCCGGGGTTGCGGCCCGGCTCCGGTTCTTTCTTGGTTTTACAGGCGAGACGCGATATGCAGCGGCACGGACGGCAGACGCGCATACAGGCCATAGCGCGCCGGCTGGCGGGCCGGAAACACCGGATTTACGGATGGACGATCACGGCGGTGCCGCTCAGGTCGCCCATGGGGAGCAGGAGCAGCGCGCCATACTGGGCCTCAAAGTCCTCTATGGCCTTGCTCACGCCGGGATAGTTGGGATCCGCCAGGCCGCAGAGCACGATCGTGCCGCCCTGGCTCATGCGCGGGAAGAAGAATTTGAGCGCGGAGAGCGTCGGCGCGTAAAGGCTGGCGTCAAGCCACGCCAGGGCGAAGCGCTCCTCCTCAATGTCCAGCGCGGTCTGCGGAAACCAGCCCTTCTTGATGATAGCGTTTTCGGCGTTGGGCAGGCGCAGCGGCAGCTCGTCCGCTTTTGCGTCGGCGAAGCGGCCCGGGCGGGCGCTGGAGCCCTCGATCTTCGCTTCCTCGGCGAGATCGCGCGGATCGAAGCCGGAGAACGTGTCAAACAGGTAGAGCCTGCGCTCGGGCATCAGCGCGCTTAATTGCCAGGAGGTGTCGCCGCGGTAGCAGCCCAGCTCGGCGACGGCGCCGGGGACGCCGAGGCTGCTAAGCCGCTGGGCGATGTGGCGAAGCGCTGCGCCGCGCACGGAGAACTGCTCCACCAGCTGGCTCATGAAGAGGATATCGCCCGTGTAGCCCGCGCGGATGAGCGAGTAGCGCAGGCTTTCGGCGGCGCTCTCCTCCAGCACGGCGATGACGATCACGTCCGGCTCAAAGCCGACGGACAGGTCGACGGGCATGACCGGCATCTCGTCGAACGTATCCTTGAGATCGCCGTTCTCCTTGAAGACGTTCCAGGCCTCGGGGCGCGTGTCGCCCAGGCCGACGACCTTCATCTCAAGCGGATTGAGCAGCTCGGCGGCGGAGACGATCAGGCTGCTGCAGCCGACAACAACGACTTTTTTCATCAGATTGATAACCTTTCTTGTTCGGGGATTGTCTATATGATACAGCCTTTGGCGCCAAAGCGCCAGTAACAAATGCAACCGCTGCGCAGAAAATTCACAAGCAGGAGCGACTTTTTGTCTGCCGCTGCGTGTCTTTCGGATATGCACAAGGGCCCTTCCTGTGCGGTGGGAAGGGCCCTTGAGAATCGATTGTCCGGGATGGCCGAAGGCTCAGGCCTCCAGCGTGCAGCTTCCGTCCTCGGCGAGGAAGCGGCAGGTTTTGCATTCGCTCACATAGCCGGAGTAGCGCTCGTCGTTGACGTATGCGCCGCAGACGCCGACGTGCGGGACAAACGCCTGCAGGCACATGTTGCCGACGTAATTGCAGTAGGAGGCCTTCGCGCCGCAGAAGCGGCAGACATAATCGCTGCACACATGCTCCTCGATCACCAGGCCGTCGTCCATGCGAAAGCGCTTGCGTCTCTTGTTGTCCATGTCATTCACCTCTTTTCCGCGCCCGTCCGGGCGAGCTTTTTGATGAAGGTATAGCGGTTGGTCTTGATGAACACCGGGATGCACTTGAGGATCTGGTCGCAGTTCATGAAGAAGACGACGGCCGCGATGTCAAGCCGCAGCACGAACGCGGCGCACACGCTCAGCGGAACGACGACGCACCAGCTGAAGAAGATGTCCATGAACATCACGAAGCGGGAGTCGCCGCCGCCCCGGCAGATGCCGCACATGCACGGCATCTCGTAGGCGGTGCCAATGGAGGTGATGCAGAAGACCAGGATGATCTGCCGGGCGTAGGCAAGCGCCTGCGGGGTCAGCGCATAGAGCGAGAGCAGCGGGCGGCTGATGGCCAGCAGCAGACCGCTGACGAGCAGGCCGATGCAAAGGAACAGCACCTGTAGCGTGCGCACATAGCCGCGCAGGCCGGACAGCTCGCCCGAGCCGACGACCCGGCCGATGAACACGCCCGCGGCGGCGCTGGCGCTGATGGGGATCATCTTGCAATACTGGAAGAGCGTGCCGGCGGCGCTGTTGGCGGCGAGGGCATTGGAGGATAGGTGGCCGAGGATGGCGGTCTGCATCGCGACCGCGCTGGAAAAGAGCAGCGAGGAGACGCAGCAGGGGAGGCTCACGCGCAGGAAATCGCCCACAAGCGATCGCGGGAAGCGCAGCAGCCTGGACGCTGCAAAGCGCACGGGCAGGCGTCCCTTGCGGATGTAGAGCAGCAGGACGAGCAGCTCGAGACACCGGGCGATCAGCGTGCCGATGGCCGCGCCGCGCACGCCCAGGCAGGGAAAGCCGAATCGGCCGAAGATCAGCACGAAGTTGATGCCGGCGTTGACCAGCAGCGTCATGACCGAGAGGCGGAAGGCGATGGAGACGATCTGCATGCTGCGCAGCGCGGCGAGCAGGATCAGCGTCGTGATGAAGACGAGATAGCTCAGGCGCAGGATGGAAAGATATGCGACGCCCTCCGCGAGAATGTCGGCGTCATTGGTGAAGAGGCCGACGAGCGCGCGGGGGCAGAGGAACGCCGCCAGCGTCAGCAGCAGGCCGACGGCCCAGCCCAGGCACAGCGCGATGCCGGTCAGGCGCTGGATGGCGTCGGTGTCGTTTCGCCCCCAATACTGGCTGGCGAGCATGATCAGACCCTCGCACAGGCCCATGTTGATCAGCTGCTGGAGGACGTATTGAATCTGGTTGACCGCCGCCGCGCCGGAGAGCGCCGTCTGGCTGAAGCTGCCCAGCATCACGTTGTCGGCGACGTTGACGCTGTAGGTGACGATATTTTGAAGCGTCAGCAGCAGAAAGAGGCGGAAAAAGCTTTTGTAAAACGCGGGCTCGCGGGAAAAGAAATGCTCGCCCCGCGGGAGGGAATCACGGACAGATGGCTGCATGGAGAATGCCTTCTTTAATATGATCTCAATCGTATTATACAGGGATACGGCCGCGCGAACAAGCAACATCTGCAACAGACGGAGGGGTTCGCAAAAAAAGGGCACCGCGAAATTGCGGTGCGCCTGTGGAATCAAAGCGTTCGCGGCATCAGAGCGCCAGCTCGACGAAGCGGCGAACCTCCTTGAGGATGCTTTCGACGGCGCTGCGCCAGAATTCCGGCGTCGTGACGTCGATGCCGACGCTTGCGGTGACGTTCTCGATCGTGTCGCTGCCAAAGCGGGAGAGCAGGTCGCAGTAGACCGGCACGAACGCCTCGCCCTCCTGCTGATAGCGGGCGTAGAGGCCGCGGCCAAAGAGGCAGCCAAACGCGTAGGGGAAGTTGTAGAAGTGCATGCCGGTGGAGTAGTAATGGCTCTTGCAGGCCCACATGTACGGATGGCGGACGTCGGGATCGAGACCGTCGCCGTAGGACTGATCCTGCGCCCAGAGCATTGTCTCCTTGAGCTCGCGCACGCTCAGGGCGTGATCGGCCTGCGCGTCCACGACCTTCTGCTCAAACAGGAAGCGGGAATAGATGTCCACCAGCGTCTGCGTGCTTTCCATCAGGCTGGCATCCAGCAGCATCAGCTCCTCCTCGGGCGTCGCGGTTTTGCGCATGGCGGCGGAGAGCAGCGTCTCGTTGAAGGTGGAGGCCGTCTCGGCCAGCGGCATCGGCGTATCGGTCATCAGATACGGCACGCGGGTGAGCATGCGGTTGTTGAAGGCATGGCCCAGCTCGTGGGCGAGCGTGCTGACGTCGGAGAGGCTGCCGGTGAAGTTGGTCATCACGCGGGAGATATCCTTGTCGTAGCAGCCCGCGCAGAAGGCGCCGCCGCTCTTGCCGGCGTGCGGATACATGTCGATCCAGCCCTCGTCAAAGGCCTGGCGCATCATATCGCCCATCTGCGGGCAGAACGCGCCGAACAGATCGAGCAGCAGCGCGCGCGCCTCCTCGACCGTGTAGGTGCGGCTGCTTGCGCCCAGGGGCGCGAAGAGGTCGTAGAACGGCAGGCCGTTGTCGTGGCCGAGCAGACGGCCCTTCGCCTTGAGGTATTCGCGCAGCTGCGGCAGCGCCTCGCGGATGGCCATCCACATCGCGTCGAGCGTCGCCCGGCTCATGTTGGAATGGCTGAGCGTCATCGCGAGCACACTGTCAAAGCCCTTGAGCGAGGCCATTGTGCGGGCCTCAGCCTTGATGGAGTTGAGGCAGTAGCTCATCGGCAGTTCGAGCTTGGCGTAGGAGGCGATCTCCGCCTCATAGGCGTCGCGGCGGACATCGGCATCTGCGTCATAGGCGAGCGCGCGCACGGCGGAGAGCGGAAGCTGCTCGCCGCGGTAGTCGACCAGCAGCGTCGCGTCGAGCTTGTCGCGAAGCTGGGAGAAGGCCTCGCCGCCAGAGAGCTGCATCTGCAGCACGGGTCCCTCGATGGCCTCGGGCAGCATGTGCGCGGCGGTCTGCGCGCTTCTGCGCAGGAAGAAGGCATTCGCCTGAAGCACGGGGTCGCTCTCGATGAGCGCGTCCAGCTTCCCAACTGAGGCGACATAGCGGCAGAAGGCGTTGTTCATCTGCTCGATGGCGACGCCCGCGCGCATCAGCGGGGTCATCGCGGCGTTGGCGGCCTCGTTCTCCGCGTCGCAGGAGAGCGTCAGGTTGATCATCAGGCCTACATGCTCCACGGTCGTGTAGAGCTGCTCAAGCTGCGCGATCAGGACGCGCAGCTTTTCCGCCTGATCCTGCGCCGGCGCGGCAATGGCGTCGGCAAGGGCCTTCGTGCGCTCGGGCAGCGAGGCGAGATCGGCGGCAAAGGCAGGGTCGTCAAAGCCGCCGTAGAAGACGGAAAGATCCCAGTTGGTTTTCATTGCATATCCTCCTTGAAATGCAGCCAGGGGCTGTGTCGTTTTCATCGCTTCCCATTATAGCCAAATGCGGCGGCGCAGACAAGGGAATGGAGAACAAAAAAAGAAGAAACAGCCAAATTCCTCTTTCAAAACAGGGCGATTTGCATTATAATTGATGGTAGGTATTTCCCCATGCAAATCATTGACACGGAGGATATGGACATGACGTATCGTGAACAATACGAGACCTGGCTGCGCGATTTTGCGGACGACAAGGCGACAGTCGAGGAGCTCAAGGCGCTCGAGGGCAATGAAAAGGAAATCGAGGATCGCTTCTATACCGAGCTGTCCTTCGGCACGGCGGGCATGCGCGGCGTGCTTGGCGCGGGCACGAACAGAATGAATCTGTACAACGTCCGCCGCGCGACGAAGGGTTTTGCGGATTATATCAACAGCCAGAATCCCGAGTACAAGACCCGCGGCGTCGTCATCGCGTATGACTCCCGCCGGATGAGCCCGGAATTCGCGAAGGCTGCCGCGCTCGTGCTGTGCCACGAGGGCATCCATGTCGATCTGTTCGACGAGCTGCGCCCGGTGCCGGTGCTCTCCTACGCCGTGCGCCATCTGCATGCGATTGCCGGCATCGTCATCACCGCCAGCCACAACCCGCCGCAGTACAACGGCTACAAGGTCTACTGGGAGGACGGCGCGCAGATGCCGCCGGAGTACGCCGACCAGGTGCTCGCGCTCATCCGCAAGAACCGCTATCAGGACGCGGTGGAGATGGACGAGGAGGCCGCGAAGGCCGCCGGCCTGCTGCGCATCATCGGCAAGAAGGAGATCGACGACGACTACATCGCTGACGTCAAGACGCTGTCCGTCCAGCCGGAGCTGATGAAGACCGCCGGCAAGGAGCTCAAGATCGTCTACACGCCGCTGCACGGCTCCGGCAACAAGCCTGTCCGCCGCATTCTCAAGGAGATCGGCATCGAGAACGTCTACATCGTCAAGGAGCAGGAGCTGCCCGATCCGAACTTCTCCACCATCAAGGTGCCCAACCCCGAGGATCCGGCCGCCTTCGCGATGGCGATGAAGCTGGCGGACGAGGTCGGCGCGGACTGCATCTTCGGCACCGATCCGGACTGCGACCGCGTGGGCATCGCCGTCAAGGACAACGAGGGCAAGTATTACCTGATGACCGGCAACCAGATCGGCTGCACGCTGCTGTACTACATCCTCAAGAGCCGTCAGGCGCTGGGGACGATCCCGGCGGACGGCGCGGTCGTCAAGTCCGTCGTCTCCACGGAGCTGGCCCGCAAGATCGCCGAGAGCTTCGGCCTGGTCTGCTTAGACACGCTGACCGGCTTCAAGTGGATCGCCGAGAAGATTCAGCAGTTCCAGGACAAGGGCGACCACACCTTCGTCTTCGGCTTTGAGGAGAGCTACGGCTTCCTGTCCTCCACCTTCGTGCGCGACAAGGACGGCGTCAACGCCTCCCTGCTGATTGCCGAGGCGGCGGCCTGGGCCAAGACGCAGGGCAAGACGCTCTACGATGTGCTCCAGGAGATCTACAAGACCTACGGCTATTATGTCGAGAAGGTTGTCTCCGTCACGCTGCCGGGCAAGGACGGCGTCGCGAAGATGCAGAGCATCATGAAGAACCTGCGTGCCGACGCGCCCAAGACGCTCGCCGGCAAGAAGGTGCTGGCCGTGCGCGATTATCTCGCCGGCACGCGCACCGACTGCGAGGGCAAGATCGAGCCCGCGGGCCTGCCCAAGAGCGACGTGCTCTACTTTGAGCTGGAGGGCGGCGCCTGGGTCTGCATCCGCCCGAGCGGAACTGAGCCGAAGATCAAGCTCTACGTCAACACGAACGCGAAGGAGCAGGCGGATTCCGTCCGCGAGAACGCCGAGCTCGTCGAGGCCTGCAAGGCGCTGATGGCCTAAGAGGCTGAATTGTTCTGATATGATACTATTCTTAGATAAAAACGAGTTATAAGCGCGAAGCGAAGAAGGGAGTCTGAGGGATGAAATCCCTCAGGCAGGTTTGGGCGGCAGCCCAACGTTTCCCCGGTGGCGAAGCCATTTCCTAAAGGCAGT
>SFHU01000133.1 GCA_004555535.1 Clostridiales bacterium | reverse complement strand
CCGCCCTTCACATGAGCAAAGTCCATCTTCAATCTCCCCCGATCCATCCGTCCCGTCCATTATACAGGGTCTGTCCCCGCGTGTGAAGCGCGAAAGCGCGCCGGTTTCCCGGCGCGTTCTCCCTCAAACGGGCATTGTCCTTCAGGTCATGTCACTCTGCATCCGCCTCCGGCGCGTTCTCCTTCATCGTCGGCTCCACCTGCACGTTCCAGTCCGCCTTGAGCCAGGTGCTCTCCTCGCCCTCGCGCAGCCATTCGCCCTCGGGCGTGATCTCCCAGTTGTGCGGGTTGAGACGCAGCGTGTAGACCGGCGCGCGCCCGATGCCGCCGCTCTCGCCGTATACCTCAAACGAGGAAACGATGCTTCCATCGGTCATCGCCGTGTCAAAATACCCGATGTCCCCGGTCTTAAGCTCGCCATCTATCACATAGCCGTCCGGCACGCATTTGGCCAGCACGATGCGTGCACCGCGCTCCCTGGCAAGCTCCAGGTAGCTCTTTGCGCCCTCAGGGGCCTTCTCTCCATAGTGGATGTTGTAGCCCGCCGGGTCGGAAAGCTCGCAGTCCTCGGGAATCAGTACGATGTTCGCGCCCTCCGCCGGGGCCATGACGATCGTGCCGTAGAGCACGCCGTCCGACCAGATCACGTCCGACACGGTGTAGACGACGTCGCCCAGCGTCAAGGCAGTATTCAGCTGTGCGCTGTCCCCCCGCTCCAACTGCGCGCCGAATTCCTCGCCGTAAAAGCCCTCAAACCGCTCTGCCGTCCGCGGATACAGCGCCGCCGCAACCGCAGCGCCCGCCAGCAGCGCGAGCACCAGCACCAGCACGGGCGCCAGCCTCAGCTTCCGTTTCACAACCCTGTCCTCCTTTTCGCTCGTCAGGCGGCGCAGGGTGTCGTCGATGCGCTGCGCAAAGGCATCGGGCGTCGGCCCGAAGGCGCGCAGCAGCGTTTCTCTCGTGGGCTTGTCCGGCATGTGTTCTCTGCTCATCTTCTGCCAGCCTCCTCGCCGCCAAGTTCTTCGCGGAGCGCCTTGCGCGCCCGATACAGCCGGCTTCGCACCGTCGTCTCGGGCACATGCAGCGCTCCGGCGGTCTCCGTGACCGAAAAGCCTTCCATATAATGGAGCAGGAGCGGCGTGCGCAGCTTTTCCGGCAGCCGGGAAAGCGCATCCGCCAGCGTCACATCCGGCGGCGGCGCGGCCCCGGCATAGCATTCCAGCCGGTCGCTTAAAAACACCCGCCGCTTTTTGCGCAGCTGGCTCTTGCAGGCGTTGATGACGATGCGCGTCAGCCAGGGGCGGAAGGCCTGCGGCTCAACGCGCCCCCTGTGCCTCCAGGCGCTCTCAATCGCCTGCTGCACAGCGTCCTGCGCGTCCGCGTCGTTGCGCAGATAGCTGACGGACAACCGGTAGAGCATGTCCCGCATCTGCGTGACCTCTGCAACAAAGCGGCTCTCCTCGATCACATTGACCTCTCCCTTCCAAAGCGCGCGTGCTTTTCACCTAAACAACGCGCGAAGAGGAGGTTTTGTCCCACAAAAAGCGATTTTTATTTTTCGGCGTAGCATTCGACCGCGACGCCCGCCTCCCTGAAGATCTCCAGCGCGAACGGATCGGGATAGCCCGCGCCGTAGACGACGCGCACGATGCCGGAATTGACGATCATCTTCGCGCAGAGGATGCAGGGCTGATGCGTGCAGTAGAGCGTCGCGCCCTCGATGCTCACGCCGAGCTTGGCCGCCTGGATGATCGCGTTCTGCTCCGCGTGCACCGCGTAGCACATCTCGTGGCGCGTGCCCGAGGGGATGCCGAGCTTCTTGCGCAGGCATTCTCCGCGCTCCACGCAGGTCTTGACGCCAGCGGGCGCACCGTTGTAGCCTGTCGTCATGACACGCTTGTCCTTGACGATGACCGCGCCGATCTTCCTCTCCTGCTGGTAGCAGCTCGCCCAGGAGGAGACGAGCCCCGCCATCTCCATAAACCGGTGATCCCATTTGTCAAACATGTGCTTTCCTCCTTTTTGCCGGCATCGCCGGCGACCGGGTTTGTCCTGCGTCCGTGCTGGTTTTTGTCCCGGCTGCATACGCTCTCCCGGGGTGATTGTCATGCGCCTTCACAGGCTGGTTCGCCAGACGGCGTTTTTAAGCGGTTCCCATTTCGTCGTGCGCATCATGGGCTTCAGCCTGCGCGTCTGGCTCTCCCGGGAGCTGGGCGCACAGGCGATGGGCCTGGTCGAGCTCACGCACAGCGCCCAATCCCTGCTCATCGCGCCGGTCGCCTCCGGCCTGCCCGCCGCCGTCTCGCGCCTTAGCGCGCAGCGCGGCAGAACAGGCGGCGCGCGCGTCGCGCTCGTGGGCGCCGGACTCTCGCTGCTGGTCAGCATCCCGGTGGCGGCGGCGGCCTTCTGCCTGCGTGAACCGCTCGCCCGCTGGCTCGGCGACATCCGCACGCTGCCTGCGCTGCTGTGTCTGCTGCCCTGTGTGCCCGTGATCGGCCTCTCCTGCGCGCTTAACGGGTATTGCTACGGCACGAATCGCCCCGCCGCGCCCGCACTGAGCGAGCTGCTCGAGCAGATCGTGCGGCTGCTGCTGTGCCTGTATCTCGTTCCCCTGCTGCGCAGCTGGCCGACGGCGCTGCGCGCAGCCGTTCCCGCGCTGGCGATGCTGCTGGGCGAGACAGCCGGCCTGCTGCTGATGCTGCTCCTGCTCGCTGGAGCGCTGCGCCGCCGTCGCAAGCCTCTTCGCGGCATGATGCACCGCGCCCGCGGCGAGGCCGGGCCCATCTGTACGGAGCTGATCGCGCTCGCCCTGCCGCTGACGGGCATGAAGCTCGTCTCCTCGCTGATGCACACGGTCAATGCTGCGTTGATCCCCGCGCGGCTTCAGGCCTCCGGGCTCGCCGCGCAGGAAGCGCTCAGCCGCTTCGGCATGATGCACGGCATGCTGCTGCCCGTGCTGATGATGCCCTCGTTCATCACCGGGAGCATTTCCATGGTCACCGCGCCGGAGCTGGCGCGCCGCCAGGCCGAAGGCCAGCCGATGCTCCGGCTAATCGCGCGCGTCCTTGCCTCCACGCTGGCCATCGGCCTGCCCGCGATGGCTGCCGTCTATCTCTTCGCACCGCTGCTCGCGAACACGCTCTACCGTCAGGCGGAGCTGCTGCCACTGCTGCGCCTGTGCTGCCCGCTCGTGCCGGTGATGGCGCTCGTACAGGTGACCGGCGGGATGATGAACGGCCTGGGACTGCAGCGCCGGTCGCTGCGGATATCGCTCGCCTCCAACCTGCTCTCCCTGCTGCTGATGTACATTCTCGCCGCCAGGCCGTCCCTGCGCCTTCTGGGCGCTGTCATCGGCATGGCGGGCGGCCAGCTGCTGACGCTTCTGATGAACCTGCGCGTGCTCTTCCTCTGCGTCAGTCCCGACCGAGGATGTACCGCTCGATGACGGGCACCAGACCGTCCTCGTCGTTGCTGCCGGTCACGACATCGGCCGCCGCCTTGACGCTCTGCTGCGCGTTGCCCATCGCCACGCCCAGCCCGGCATAGCGGAGCATGCCCAGGTCGTTGAGGCCGTCGCCGCAGGCGATCGTGTCCTCCCTCTCCAGGCCGAGGCGCTCCAGCAGCCCGGCAATGGCATCCGCCTTGTTGACGCCGCGCGCCATCACCTCGATGAAATAGGGCTCGCTGCGGTAGATGCTCAGGCGGTTCACAAAGCGCCGCGCGAGCCGGTGCTCGTGCTCCTGCGCACGCGTCGGCTGCGCTGTCAGGAGCACCTTGTACAGGTCCGTCCGGAAAAACGGCGCGAAGCTCTCCACCTGCGTGACCTCAAAGCGGTTGAGCGTCGCCTCCCGCTCGAGATACCGGTCCGACCTCGTGCCGCACAGCAGCTCGTTGCCGACATAGCTGCACATGCCCAGCTGGTAGTCGCGCGCGTAATCCTGCATCCACTGCGCGACATAATCCGGCAGCGCGTTTTTGAATACATCCTCGCCGGTCGCGGTGTCGGTGACGCAGGCGCCGTTGTAGCTGATCGTGTAGCCGCCATAGCGGGGAAAATCGAGCGCCTCCGTGATCATGCGCAGGCCGCCCGTCGGTCTGCCGGACGCCAGGACGACGACGTGCCCCATCCTCTGGATCGTCATCAGCGCCTCCCGGGTCGCCGGTGTGATCTCCTTTTTCGAGTTGGTCAGCGTCCCGTCGATGTCCAGCACGAGCACCTTTCTCTGCATTGCGTTGTCCTCCTCCTTGGTAACTGTTGTCCGCTTCATTATATAGGAGTTTATCCCCTCGCGCAAGAGGGGGCCTCGTCACGCACAGCGCGGCGGCGCAATCCGGATGCTTTCTCCGGACAGCGCCGCCGCGTCTGTTTGATTGGGTCTGCGGACTCTTCCCGTCAAGGGAGCAGTTTACGTGCGTTTTTTCCGGACAGGCTCTCCCTAGTTGGCGCTGGCATCAGCTCTCTCCCCGGGGCTGCCTGACTCAAAAGCCTTTTGAAGCGCCTGCATGGCCTTTTTCTCGATGCGCGACACATACGAACGCGAAATGCCCAGCTTCTGCGCCACCTCCTGCTGTGCATGTGTCTGACCATCCAGCAGGCCATAGCGCATCTCAATCACCGTTTTCTCCCGCCCATGCAGGCAGGATCTGACCAGCGTGCGAATGCTCTCCAGGCTGACACGCCGCTCCACCTCGCCATGAACCTCGCTGCCGTCCGTGCCCAGCACGTCGATGAGTGTGATCTCATTCCCCTCGTTGTCCGTCCCAATCGGCTCGTGCAGCGAGATCTCCCCCCTGCGCTTCTGGCTTGATCGAAGCGTCATCAGGATTTCATTAGCTATTCTCTCCCTATTGCAACACCAGAGTTTGGAAAGACCAGCAAGCAACGTGCGCACAATCCGCCACAGGAGAAGGAAGGACGGATATGACGGGACAATCATCGCAGCGAACACGAGCGATCCAATCGCAGTGAAAACATTTTGTATAATGAAAACGCGCAGATCCAATGCGCAGCAAGCAGCTTCGTTCTGCCCCATGCACAGATGCTCAAGCATCGTTTTACCGTCATTTTGCGCCTGTTTTACATCTATAATGTACAGGCAATCCGCTTTTTCCGCTGTATGGTCAAGGATCATCCATGTAAAAACAGACATTGGGCGAAAACCGGTTCAGTGCAGAGTTCACAAGCGTTCGACCAACCGAGCAACAACAGACCAGCTTGTTGCAGTTACCCATCTGTTCGACAGCCATCCTATCCGGATCACAGACGACGACGTGACGCTGACAGCCGCATCACGCATCCCAGGTGAAAACGACGCCATACTCCACCGATTAATCCACGCACCCCTCGAGGGGGGCGACGTGGCGCAAGAAATCATCTGCCGCATACATCATAATTTCAACCCACGCACCCCTCGCGGGGTGCGACCGCTGGCGCGGTCAGTTTTATCATTCCTTGCTCATTTCAATCCACGCCCCCCTCGCGGGGTGCGACACGTGTGAGAAAACTCACGATTTTACAATGGTCCATTTCAATCCACGCACCCCTCGCGGGGTGCGACGCGCAGGCGCTTGACGCACTGCGCATGGAGCGAGAGATTTCAATCCACGCACCCCTCGCGGGGTGCGACACGAGCATTCACGGGTATCCCGGATCACCAAATCCGGATTTCAATCCACGCACCCCTCGCGGGGTGCGACGGCAGTGGGCGCGGCACCAGCAGATCCGAACCAAATTTCAATCCACGCACCCCTCGCGGGGTGCGACCTTCCCGGAGCTCCATCTGCTGCAGCCGGTCGCATTTCAATCCACGCACCCCTCGCGGGGTGCGACGGCGACCGCACAGGCAGAGACGACCGTACAGGTCATTTCAATCCACGCACCCCTCGCGGGGTGCGACGGCAGGACGGCTTCACAGCGTTCATCCCCTACGAATTTCAATCCACGCACCCCTCGCGGGGTGCGACAAGCGCGACTATGATACCATGATGCCGAGCGTGAATTTCAATCCACGCACCCCTCGCGGGGTGCGACCAAATTTGACGGTGCCACAAAGACATGGCGCAGATTTCAATCCACGCACCCCTCGCGGGGTGCGACTGTATTCGCGCCATCGTTCGGGCTGTGCGAGGACATTTCAATCCACGCACCCCTCGCGGGGTGCGACAAGTGACCAACTACTACCGCCGATCCGGGGCGGCATTTCAATCCACGCACCCCTCGCGGGGTGCGACGCAGTATGACGCACTGAAAGCGGAGCGGGAGAGATTTCAATCCACGCACCCCTCGCGGGGTGCGACATGCGCATCATGCAAAAGCGTGCGCCAGCGCCATTTCAATCCACGCACCCCTCGCGGGGTGCGACCCGATCATCCAGCCCTTTGAGGCGTAGAAATCGCAATTTCAATCCACGCACCCCTCCCGGGGTGCGACACGATCGTGGTCAGATCGAGAGGTGGGGCAGGGGATTTCAATCCACGCACCCCTCGCGGGGTGCGACAAGCAAAAGCCCCTCAAGCGTTACCAGCACTTATTTCAATCCACGCACCCCTCGCGGGGTGCGACCTTGATCTCCGCCTTGTGCGCGGCGGCGTATGCATTTCAATCCACGCACCCCTCGCGGGGTGCGACGACAAGTAAATCAAAATGATTTATAATACAGTCAAATTTCAATCCACGCACCCCTCGCGGGGTGCGACAGGATATCCTATCACGTCGAGGAGGCAAGGCGATATATTTCAATCCACGCACCCCTCGCGGGGTGCGACTCGCAGCTGCCCGATGATGATGATGCCGGGCGCGATTTCAATCCACGCACCCCTCGCGGGGTGCGACGGCGGAAAGTTGCCACGAAAATTGACACGGCCCTATTTCAATCCACGCACCCCTCGCGGGGTGCGACCCCAGAATTTTGACTTTCCCAGGGCGAACCGAAATTTCAATCCACGCACCCCTCGCGGGGTGCGACCACCTTACTCCTGGTTTCTTTCAATCCACGCACCCCTCGCGGGGTGCGACCTGCCCCGATCCGCGCCCGGAGCGTTTCCAATATATTTCAATCCACGCACCCCTCGCGGGGTGCGACGGCAACCCCACCATAACCACCACCGCCCCGCCCTATTTCAATCCACGCACCCCTCGCGGGGTGCGACCCGGCAACTGGGTTGACAATGCGGGACCAACCATTTCAATCCACGCACCCCTCGCGGGGTGCGACCTGCCCCGATCCGCGCCCGGAGCGTTTCCAATATATTTCAATCCACGCACCCCTCGCGGGGTGCGA
>SFHU01000025.1 GCA_004555535.1 Clostridiales bacterium | reverse complement strand
CGTGCTCGGCTGCCTCAACACGCTGGACAACCTCGCGCGCGGCGGGCGCATTCCCAGGGCCGCGGCCAACCTCGGCTCGCTCGTGCAGCTCAAGCCGCTGGTCACGCTCACGCAGGAAGGCCTGATCACGCTCGCCGGCAAGGGCATGGGCCTGCACCGCGCGACCGATGCGCTGATCAGGCTCGTGCTCGAGCGCCCCGCGGATCCCACCTGCCCGGTGCTGCCGCTGTACACGCACACGCCCGACAACTGCGTAGCCTTCATCCGCAAGCTGAACCAGGCCGGCTTCTCCTGCGACATGGCGCTCGCCATGCCCGTCGGCCCGACCATCGGCACACATCTGGGTCCCTCCGCCTTCGGCATCGCCTACGTGACCGCCGACTGAGCGCCTTGGATACGCCAACACCCCGCAGTCATCCATCTCCCGGATGTCTGCGGGGTGTTTCTTCTTGCTTTAGGAACCGGGGGAACGTTTCCTGCGGCCTCCGCGGTTCAGCGCTTGAGCGTCTTCAGATGCTTCATGACCATGCGGGCGATGATACCCGTCAGGATACCCGTCAGCACGCCGGAAATCATCAGCACCGGCAGATAGGTAACGATCAGCTGCGGGGTATTCAGAATGACGACCGCCATGAGGATCTGGCCGACGTTGAAGAACACCGCGCCGATCGCGCTGACGCCGATAACGCTGACGCCCTTGACGCGCATGATCAGGATCATGGCAAGCAGGGAGAGCACGCCGCCCGCGAGCGAATAGAGCATCGCGGACATGTTCATGTAGATCAGCCAACTGAGCAGCGCCTTGAGCAGCATCAGCACAATCGACTGGCGGATGCCGAGCATGTACAGGCTGTAAAGCAGCACAGAATTGGCCAGGCCCAGCTTGATTCCCGGCACAGGGATCGGCAGCGGAAACTGCCGCTCAATCAGACCGAACACCAGCATCAGGCTGGTCAGCAGCCCCGACAGGGCCACCCTTGAAGCGCTTCCATTGCGCATGAATTCGTCTTCCTTCCTGGTTCATCCGTCACTCGACGGGAAACAGCTCAATCGTCACCTCATTGGGCAGGCAGATGACAAACGTACTCAGAATCCTTGTCTGATAATTGTCGAGAGAGACCTCGCCCTGCCCCACGCAGTCCTGGTTTTCACAGGTGGAGCTCTCCATGTACACCTTCTCTGGCGTAATATGGATCTTGTTGACCTTGCCGTCCTCCTGCTGGATGGTGATGATCTTGTCCCTGTCCATCGGGATGGGATCGCCGTACTGGCGGCCGCCAACGGTCAAAACGACATAGCCCTTCACCTCGGCGGTCTGGGCGCGCGGCATGGGGCCCGCAGCGGCCTGCGCCGCACTCTCCGCCTGCGCACCGGTCGCCTCCGGCGCCGCCGTCTGAGCCGGCGCTTCAGGCGCTTCAGTCGCCTCAGGCGCTTCGCTCTGCGCCGGCTCAGGGGAGGCCTCGGGCGTCACCTCCGGCGTCGGAGTCTCGTTCAGATAAGTCACTGCGTCGGGCGCAAGCGTCTCCTGCGCCACCTTGTCCTCCAGCTTTGTCCTGGGCATGAGCCTGGAAACCGCCAGCAAGACGGCCGCAACGGCGATGACAGCCGCGATGACAAGCAGATCCTTCCTTTTGGGCATGTGCGCGTTCCTCCATCAGGCCTTCTCAGGCTCGTCGTAATCGATGCTCAACTCGTTCGTGCCGTCAGACCAGAGGCGCTCGAGCTGATAATACTCGCGATCCTGCTCATGGAAAATGTGCACCATCAGGTCGCCGTAGTCAAGCACGCACCAGCGGCCCTCGGTCAGGCCCTCGCGGCGTTTGGCGAACAGGTCGTGCTTGGCGAGCTCCTCCTCCACGTGCTCGCAAAGCGCCTTCACCTGCGGCACGGAGCGGCCCGTCGCGATCACCATATAATCCGTGATCACCGTCATTTCGTCCACCTTCAGCGCGACGATATCCTTGGCGCGCTTTGCGTCAAGCGCCTTTGCAGCGAGCACAGCCATTTCGCTTGCGTTCATCGTTTATCCTCCTGTTTTGGTTTCGGTTCCCCGGGCGTTTGTCCGCGCAGGCCCCTTGCCGGCCCGCATCACAGACGCCCGTTCCTGTGTCCTCATTCCAGCTCATAGTAGGCCAGCGCGGCCATCGTGTCGGAATGCAGCGTCTTGCCCTGCTGACGAACATGCTCAAGGCTCATGCGCAGCGCCATGAGCAGCGCCTCATCCAGATCGGTCAAGCAGGCCTCCCGGAGCTCCTCCAGCCCGGGATAGGGCTTCCTGTTCGGCTCGATCACGTCGGCGAGATAGATGATCTTTTCCAGCTGGGTCATGCCCGGGCGCCCGGTCGTGTGCCAGCGGATGGCGCCGAGCACCTCCGGGTCCGTGACGCCATACACCGTCTGCGCGATACACATGCCGGCGACAGCGTGCATCAGCGCCTTCGACTCCTTCATCACGGGATCGAGCGGCAGGTGCCGCGCCGCCTTGACCATCTGCGCCAGCGTCATGCACTTCGCGCAGTCGTGCAGCAGTCCCGCAAGCGAGGCCTTTTCCACATCTGCCCCGAACATGAGCGCCATCTTGCGCGCGGTCTCCTCCACGCCGAGCGTATGCTCAAAGCGCTGGGCGTCCAGCGTCTTTTTCAGCTTGTAGATCATCTTGTCGCGTTTCATCGAGCTTCCATCACCCTGATTCGATCCATATAATCCATGGGAGCGGATATATCCTTCCACCAGCAGCGGCACCTCATCCGTCAGCGGCTCGCCCTTTGCGGCCTCCTCCCGGATCCGCGTCGAGGAGATGTCCATCTTCTCAGCGGTCAGGAAGTCAATCCGCGCTCCCCGGGCCCGCCAGTGCTGCGCAAGGATTTCCATTCCGGCTTCATCCTCGCCGGGGCGCTTCATCACAAGAAAACCACACAGCGTGATGACCTCGTCAATCCGCCGCCAGGTCTCCAGCTGCCGCAGCGTATCCGCGCCGATCAGATAGATCAGCTCGTTTTGCGGCATCTTCTCCCTCAGGCGGTGCAGCGTGTCCACCGTGTAGATCACGCCCGGACGGTCGATTTCCTCGCGGGAAGCCTCCATATCCGGCTCGCCCGCCAGCGCAAGCTCCACCATCTCATAACGGCATTGCTTGTCAGCCAGCTCCTCGTGCTTGTGCGGCGGATTGCCCGTGGGCACAAACATCACCCGATCGACGCGTCCGCTGTCAAGCGCCGCCCTGGCCAGGTGCAGATGTCCGTCATGAACGGGATTGAAGCTCCCGCCCAGAAGACCGATTTTCTCCATCCGCCCCATTCCTTTCCTTCCCTGTGCCCGCTTTCACACACAGACTGCCCGGAAGGGCAGACGCATTCCCTGCATGATGCGCGCACGACATCATATTATATCAAATAACCCGCTGTTCCGAAAGAGGAAAAGGAATACATTTTCAAAAAACCGGGAAAGATCATCCAAAAGGAGACGAAAGGGGACAAACGCGATGACCTCTCCCTTTGACTCGAAAAACCGCGTCGCCACGCTGCTGGACAGAGCGGCGCTGTGCGTGGTGCTCCTGCTGCTGTGCGTGCTGTTTTTTTACAGGCTCTGGCGCACGTCCCTGGCCAGCCTGCTGGCGGGAGCATCCCTGTTTGTCCTCGTGCTGCTGACGCTGGCGCTCTTTGAGCGGCGCACGCTGTCCCTGCGCGACAGGCTGCTGCGCGAGCGCATCGGCGGCGCGATTGTGCTGGATGAGCTGCTGCTTATGCCCGCCGCACGCGCCGCGGAAACCGTCTGCGCGCTGCTCGCGGACGTGCTCAGCGCACAGACGCTGGACGGCGCGTGCATGCGCTACGAGGGCGAGACATGGCTGATCCGCTGCGCGCAGTGCTTGCAGGGCTCTTCCGCCTCGGAGGGCGACGTGCTCGCGGCGCACCGGGCGCGCGTAGAAGCAAATGCCGACAAATGCGCGCTCGTTTCCACGGGGGGCTTCTCGCCGACAGCAGGCCGGGCGGCGGAATGGATGGATCCCCCTGTCCGGCTCATCAATGGCCGGCAGCTGGCGTCCCTGGCAGGTCGCCTGCACCCGGCGACCGACGAGGAAATCGCCGCCCACGCCCGCCGGGCTCGCGTGCCCTTCTCCTTCTCGCGAATCCGCGCGCTGGCTCTCTCCCCGGCCAAGCTGCAGAGGTATCTCCTCTGCGCCTTCCTGCTGCTGCTGCTCTATCTGGTCAGCGGTTCGCTGCTCACGCTGCTTTCCTGCCTGCTGGCCTTTGTGCTGGCGCTGCTGTGCCGGCAGGAGAACCGCCGGGCATTCCGCCTGTGAGCCCTTGACGCGCGTCAGAGCTCGCCATAGATGCGCCGCATCTCCTGCGTGAATCCGCCGTCAGACGTATGGGTCAGCAGCATCGGCAGGATATGCAGACCCGGCCGCCCGCCCTTGAGCGCCTCCAGCAACACCAGCTTGGGCGCGCTGTCCGCATGGGCCGCGACAAGACGAAGCCGCTTGGGCTCGAGCCTCGCGCCGCGCATCGCGTCGCACAGCTGCAAAAGGCGCGCCGCCGGGAAGACGCAGCAGAGCCTGCCTCCATTGCGCAGCACGCGCCCGCAGGCGGCCATCCATTCCTCCAAAGAGCAATCCTCGCCGCTGCGCGAGAGGGCGCGCGTCTGCGCCGGGCTGACCAGCCCGGCTCCCCGGGCCGTGTAAGGCGGATTGGTCACGACCAGGTGACAGACCTCGTGTCCGATGATCGCGGCGGCCTCTCGGCAGTCCGCGTTGTACACGCGGATCCGGTCGCCCAGACCGTTGATCCGCACACTCCGCGATGCCATATCGGCGACCTCCGGCTGAAGCTCGAAGGCGTCAAACATCGTTTCCTCGCTCCTGGCCGCCATGAGCAGCGGCAGCACACCGGTGCCCGTTCCCATGTCGCAGATGCGCTCGCCCTTTTTGGGCGTCGCGAAATCGGCCAGCAGGACGGCATCCGTGCCGAAGCGGAAGCCGTCCTGCCTTTGCAGGATGCGCAGCCCCGCGCGCTGCAAATCGTCCAGCCGCTCACCCGGGCGGATGAGCGTCGCCTCCTCCTCTGTCCGCATGGCTCACGCCTCCCCCTCTTCTGATCCGGCTGCTGCGTCAGTCCTCCGCCTCGTCGTCCGCCCAGCGCAGGCTGCGCTTCACAGCACGATGCCAGCCCCTGAGCGCCGCCTGACGGTCCGATTCCTCCATCTGCGGCGTCAGCCTCAGATCCTTCTTCCAGATCTTGCGCAGCGCATCCATGTCCTCATACAGGCCGACGGCGAGACCGGCCATCATCGCCACGCCCAGCGCCGTCGTCTCAATCACAGCGGGACGGATGACGCGGCAGCCGAGGATGTCCGCCTGGAACTGCATCAGGAACTGGTTCGCGCTCGCTCCGCCGTCCACGCGCATCTCGGCGGGCTGACGTCCGCAGTCGGACGCCATCGCCATGACGAGATCGGCCGACTGATAGGCGATCGATTCGAGCACGGCGCGGATAATGTGGGCGCGCCCCGTTCCGCGCGTGATGCCGATGATCGTGCCGCGGCTGTACATGTCCCAGTACGGCGCGCCCAAGCCCGTGAACGAGGGCACCATATACACCCCGCCAGAGTCCTTGACCGAGCGCGCGATCGTCTCCGTTTCCGATGCGCGCTCGACCAGCTTCATCTCGTCTCTCAGCCATTGCACCGCCGCGCCGCCGACAAAGACGCTGCCCTCCAGCGCATAGGTGCATTTGCCGCCGATCCGCCAGGCGATCGTCGACACCAGACCGTTCTTGCTCCGGGTGAGCTCGTCGCCCGTGTTCATCAGCAGGAAGCAACCCGTCCCGTATGTGTTCTTCATCATGCCGGGATCAAAGCAGCCCTGACCGAAGAGCGCGCTGTGCTGGTCGCCGGCGAGCGCCGCGACCGGAATCGCCCGGCCCAGGATTTCCGGATCGAGCATGCCGATGACGCCGGAGGAATCGACCACCTGCGGCAGAATCGCGCGCGGAATCCGCAACGCGCTGAGCATCGTATCATCCCAGTCGTTCCTGCTGATGTCAAAGAGCATCGTGCGGCTGGCGTTCGTCGCGTCGGTCACATGGGGCCTGCCGGAGACGAGATTCCAGACCAGGAAGCTGTCCACCGTGCCAAAGCAGAGCTCTCCGCGCTCCGCCCTGTCATGCAGATCGAGCTTGTCCAGCAGCCAGCTGAGCTTGGTGCCGGAAAAATACGCGTCGGGCACAAGGCCGGTCGTCTCCCGGATGTGCTCCTCAAGTCCCTCGTCGCACAGCCGCTTTACGATGGGCGCCGTCCTTCGGCACTGCCAGACGATCGCATTGTGCATTGGCTGGCCCGTTTTCCTGTCCCAGAGCAGCGTCGTTTCCCTCTGGTTGGTGATGCCGATGGCGGCAATGTCCCCAACGGGAATGCCGCTGATGCGCACAGCCTCGCGCAGGGCGTCCACCTGCGTGTTGAGGATGGCCATGGGGTCATGCTCCACCCAGCCCGGCTGCGGATAGATCTGCTCGAACTCATAGCTCTTCATGGCGATGACATTGGCCTGTTCATCAAAGATCACCGCCCGCGAGCTCGTCGTCCCCTGATCCAATGCGATGACATACCTGGACATACACTTCCTCCTTATAATAAAGACGCCGCTGCGGAAAACGACCCCGCAGCGGCGAAAGATGCGCCAGTTACTGAAGCTCGACAAAGTAGATCATGCCGCCTGTGGTGCCGACAACAATGTCGTTGCCGTATGCGGCCGGCGTGGAGCGGATGGCGCTGCCCAGGTTGACTGTGCTGATCGTCGATCCACTGAAGCCGTCCATCAGGCGCAGGGTGCCATTCTCATCGCCCATGACCAGATAGCTCTTGCCGTCGGGCTGATACAGCGCCACCGGAGAGGAAACGGAATCCACATCGATCGGCTGGCTCCAGACCTCTTCGCCGGTCTCCTTGTCAAGCGCATAGACGACGGCATAGTTGTTCTTGTCGTCGATAACCACACGGTTGACGTTGAAGATCACCAGGTCGCTGATATTGCCCTGGCCAACGAGGGGCGCGGCCATCGCGCCGGCATAGATGCCTTCCTTCGCAGTCTTGCTGGCATACTTGCCCTTGATCTGCCCGTCATGCTGCCAGATGAGCTCGCCGCTGAGCGCATCGAGCTTGACGAGCTTGATCACGCTGCTGCGCTCGCGCTTGTTGACGACGTTTCCGGCGTAGAGATAGACGCCGTCCTCCGCGCACTCCAGCGAGACCGTGCCGACCACGCTGTCCTCCATGTCAAACGCCCAGACGCACTCCATCGTGTTCATATCGACGCACTGAATGGAGCCGGCCTTGTCGCCGAAGTAGGCATAGTCGCCATACGTCGCAACGCTCGTGGAGATGCCCTGGGTCGCGTTCTTGAGCGAGGTCGCGTAGCCATAGGCGGTGCTCTGCGGATCGACGCTGATCTGCGCGTTGTCAAGGTCGAATTCGGTGTTCATGGAAAGCGTATACAGCAGTCCATTGTCCGCGCCATAGATGACGGTATCCGAGTCGGCCTCGATGATGGGCGAGGTGGACACGGAGCCGACCTTCGCGGACTTAGAGTTGTCCGAATAACCGGTCTCAAAGCCGATGAGCTTCTGATCGATCAGGTTATAGACGCGCAGGCCCATGATGCCCGTATAGCCGGAAACGGTATCCTCCGTCTGGCCGACATACAGGAGCGGATAGCCATAGGGATTGATGCTCGCCGTCGTCTGCATCGGATAGCCGACGGTGATCGGCTGGCGGCTGTAAATCTTCTTGTCGAGATCGAAGAAGTAGATGTTGCCGTCGCTGGACGGGAAGATGACCTCCTTCATCGCCGTCGTCGTGCGGCTCTCGTCGGAGATATTCATCATCTCGCGGATGTTCTTGTACCACTTGACGATCAGCGGCTGGCTGCCGTAGCCGAAGCCCGTATAGTTGCTGCCCAGCGTCGTGGTGCGGATGCCGCGGACCACGCTGAGCTGCTCGCTGGCCACCTCAACCGTGCCCGCCGCGCTGTTCTGGCGCAGGGGGCCGCCGCGGAAGGTCAGCACACCGGCCTGCTGGGAATACGCCGCGGGATCACCCATGCTCACGGTATCGCTGCGGCTGACCGTCTCAGCCTTCTGCCCATCCACGAGCACAAAGCTGTCCTTGAGGACCTTGGAGGGCTCCGCGCTCTCCGCAGCGCTTGCGCTCAGCGCCTGATACGGCGTGGGCGTCGGCTCGGGTGTGGGCGTCGGAGTGGGCGTCGGCGTCGGGGTAGGCGTCGGCGTAGGCGTAGGCGTCGGCGTGGCCGTCGGGGTAGGCGTCGGCGTCGGGGTAGGTGTGGGCGTCGGCGTAGGCGTCGCGGTCGGCGTCGCAGTCGGCGCAGGCGTGGGCACCGCAGTCGGCGTCGCGGTCGGTTCAGGCGTCACGACCGGCGTAGGCGTCACGGTCGCCATCACAAAAGGCGTCGGCGTCGCGGTCGGTTCAGGCGTCGCCCTGCCCGAAAGGACGCTGCCAAGCAGCGCATCACGCTGGGCCGGGAACACAAACCAGCCCGCCACCGCCAGCGCAAGCAGCAGCACAACAACGATGAGCAGGACAATCAGGCAGCCCTTGCCGCCCTTTTTCTTCTTCCCGCGACCGTTTTTTCCGCCTCGGGGAGGCTGGGACCACTCATCGTCGTCGTCATCCTCATCCGCAAACCACTCCTGCGGAACGGACGATGCCGGCTTCGCAGCAGCGTCCCGCTGTACGGGCCTGGCTTCAGGCCGCGCAGGGGTGGGGTGCTCCTGGCGGGGCGGAAGCTGCTGTTCCTGCTGTTCCTGCTGTTCCTGCTGCTCCTGCTGCTCCTGCTCCTCCCTCTGCTGTCTTTCAAATTCTTCAAAAGCCCTTTCCTGAGCTGCGGCTCTTCTGCGCCTGCGCGGTTCCGGCGTTCCGTTCTTCTGTTCGTCCAAACTGTACACCTCATTTCAGACAATGTCTTGGATCATTATACAGGAATTTCTGCGTTTTCTCAATCCCATTTTCGCGAAAACCTGTCTTGTGCGCCATTTTTATCCTGACAGACGCCGCTGCGCTTCATAGAATGAAGTGAAGATGCCCGAAAAGGAGGGACACCCTGTATGCTCGATTCCCTTTCGCCATACGCCCTGCTCCAGGCCAGCAAGCCCCGGCAGCCCGCCGTCGTGACCACCGCCTACGATCTGTTCAGCGCCGCGCAGTCCGCACCGCCGTCCGCCAGAGCCGTCCCCGGGGAGCGCTGCCGGGAAGAGCAGCCCATCGCCCCCAGTGGGGAAAGCACCCCCGCAATGAGTGGTCCTCACGCCGCCATGCCGCTCGTGCCCAGGGCGCGCACCCATTACATCTCCGACATCAAGCGCCGCCACAGCGAGGCGCTGCGCCGGGCCTATCCGCCTCCTCCCTGACGGGCAGGCGCCAGCTTCCGCCCTCATAGCGCGCATCCGGACAGCAGGGCGGCGGCGGCCATCTCCGCTGCGGCCAGGCTAGCCTGCCGTCCTCCCCGGGACAGGGAGGTTCATCCCTGCGCGCCGCCTCCGGCGGCCCCTCCTCCCGCGTCGCCTGCGGAGCCGGCGTGCTTTGCCGCTTCGCCGCCGCGAGGCTTTGCAAACCCGCCGCCCTTGCCTCGGATCCCGTACAGAAGAGGAGCTTCCCGCCCTGCACCGCATAGGCCGCAAAAAGCCGGATGCCCGGATCCGGCCAGCGCTGCTCCGCTCCGGTCGCCGAAAGCCGCAGCTCCCGCCGCTCGCCGTCCCTGCCCATCAGCACCATGACCGCGCCGCCCTCGGGGATATCCTGTGCGCGCAGGCGGATTTCTCCCCGCTCCTGCATCAGGTATCCCGCCAGGGCGCCATTTCCGTTTCTGAGCACAAAATTCATCCTCCATCCTCCTCCCGGGAGAAAACTATGCCGGTTTGTGTCTTGCCTTGCTCCCCGTTTGGCGGTATAATAAAGGACAGTCTGCAGCCGTCTCTTTGGCCTGCAATCTTCTCTCTTCCAGCCTATGCCGCGCACGAGCGGACGGGCCCACGTCTTCGCCAATAACGGAGGATGTCCTGTGCGATATAAACTGCTTTCCCTGCTGCTGCTCCTTTTGACACTGTCCTGCTGCGCCGCCGCGGACACGGGCACCGCCATCTGTCTGGAGGATTTTCTCGCCTCCGCCGATGCAAGCGGCCGTCCGCAGATCCTTTACACCGGACAGACCTCCGTCAGTCTGACCAAGCGCAGCGAAGCCGACGCGGAGAGCGCCTCTCTGGGCACGCTCAAGGCGAAGGAAACGGTTCAGATCTTCGGCTTCGACCAGACCTGGCTCTTCTGTTGGGACAACGACGTCGGCATCTACTACATCAAGCGCGCCAACGTGGTGGACATCGTGCCCGTGGCAGGCAACGATGTGCCCTACGGCGTCATTCCCAACCGCTTTGTCGCCGTCACGGCGTGCGATACGACGCTGTATGCCTCGCCCGATCCCGAGTCCGAGGCGCTTGACACCTATCCTGCCGACACGCGCATGAGCCTTTGGATGATTCAGGACGGCTGGGCCGTCATCCCCTACAAGCGCCTGGTCGGCTATCTCTACGTCGGCGACCTTAAGGAGCTCACGCCCGTGGCCCCGTCCGTCGAATACGCGCAGGATGGCGACATTATCGCGGCCTTCACCACCTTCTATTCGCTCAAGCAGACAGAACTGAACATCGGCCGCATGGAGAACATCCGCGTCGGCTGCATGTACATCAGCCACAGCTATGAGCCCGGTGAGGAATTCGACTTCAACGCCATCGCCGGCCCGTACCGCGCCAGCCGCGGCTACAAGCCCTCTCCTGTTCTGGTGGACGGGGGCACAGTTGCCGGCTCAGGCGGCGGCACCTGCCAGGTCTCCACGACGCTGTACAACGCGCTGCTCCAGCTCTATGACGGCATCACGATCCTCTATCGCCACGCGCATGGCCCGGGCGGCGCCTCCTATGCGCCCCACGGCGTGGACGCGGCCGTCGGCCGCAACGGCGATGCCGGCGTCATCGAGCTCAACCTCGAGTTCCGCAACGACTTCGACTTCCCCATCACCATCGATTCGACCGTGCAGAACGGCTCCCTTTGCATCTGTATCCGCAAGGGGCGCGTCAGCGAGTAATCCGTCTTTCTCATCAGAGCTCCAAAAAACGCAGTCCCCGGATTCCTCGACCGGAATCCGGGGGCTTTCTGTTTTGATTATCTCCTCGCCTTATCCGTTTCTGTACGCCGCCCTCAGCGCCTGCTTGCGCCTTTGTGCGTCGGCAAGCATCGTCTGCGCATGGCGGACGCTGCTCTCGCTCTCGCAGTCCGCGCCGCCGACCATCCTGGCGATCTCCTGCGCGCGCTGTGCGTCGTTCAGATGCGTGACCTCCGTGCGCGTTGCGCCGTCATCGTCGTATTTGCGCACGAGGAACTGCTCATCCGCCATCGCAGCGATCTGCGGCAGGTGCGTCACGCAGATGACCTGGTGATGGTCGCCGATCTGGCTCATCTTCTCGGCGACGACCTGCGCCATCCGTCCGCTGATGCCGGTGTCGATCTCGTCAAAGACCATGCTCCTGGGAATGCCCGGCTTCTGCGCGGAGAGATTCTTGAGCGCGAGCATGATGCGCGAGAGCTCGCCGCCGGAGGCGACCTTCGCCAGCGGCCTGAGCGGCTGGCCCAGGTTCGCGCAGAACATCATCTCCATCCGGTCCGCTCCCTGCGCGCTGAAGCGGTCGCTCAGCTTTTCGCCCGCAGCCAGCGGCAGGAAGGACATCGACAGCCGCGCATTCTTCATGCCCAGCTCATGCAGTTGGGTTTCCATGCTCGCCTCAAAGCGGCGCGCCGCACTCTCGCGGGCGTGCGTCAGATGCATGGAGACGGCCTCCAGCGCTTTCGCGCTCTGGCGGAACTCCTTCTCCAGCCGCTCCATCTCGCCGTCGGAATCCTCCAAACCCGCGAGCTCCGCGGCGATCTTGTCCCGATAGCGGATCATCTCGCGGGTCGTCGCGCCGTATTTCCGGTTGAGCCGCTTGAGCAGATCGAGCCGGGCTTCCACGCGCTCGGCCTCCTCCTCGTCAAAATCCATCTCCTCGCGCAGCGCGGACAGATCGCGCACGGCGTCCTCGACCTCGTAGCAGAGCCCGTCGAGCCGCGCATAGACGGCTTCATACTTTTCGTCCAGCGGGGCAACCGGCGCGAGCGCATCGACGCCGCGGCGGAGCTGCTCCACGGCGGCAGACGCATTGTCGTCCCCGTCGCTGAGCAGCGAGCAGGCCTCGTCAAACGCCTCCATGATCTTCCCCGCGTTGCGGTAGAAGACCTTCTGGCGCGAAAGCTCCTCCTCCTCGCCCTCGACGAGGTGCGCGCTGCGAAGCTCATCGAGCTGAAAGGCGAGCATGTCCTGCCGCTGTGCGCGCTCGGATACGCTCTTGCGCAGCCGCGAGAGCTTCTGCCCTGCCTGGCGCCAGGCCGTGTAGAGGCGCTCGTTCTCCTCCAGCAGCGGGCGGATCTCGTCGGACGCGTATTCATCGAGATACCCGATATGGTTGCGGCTGTCCAGCAGCAGCTGGTGCTCGTGCTGGCCGTGAATATCCAGCAGCTGCGCGGAAACCTGCCGCAGCGTCTGCAGCGGCACGATGGTGCCGTTCAGGCGGCAGATGTTCTTGCCCGCGCTCGTCAGCTCGCGGGAGATGGAAACCATGTCCTCGTCGCCCGTGAGCTCCAGCTCCGCGAGGAGCCGCTGCACCTTCTCGTTGTCCGCGATGTCAAAGACGGCCTCCACGCGGGCCTTGGCCTCGCCGCTGGCGATCAGCTCCCTGTCGGCGCGCTCGCCGAGCACGAGATTGACCGCGTCCACGACGATCGACTTGCCGGCGCCCGTCTCGCCGGTCATCACATTCATGCCCGGCGCGAAGTCGATCGTCATATTCTGAATCAGCGCCAGATGGTGGATACTCAGCTGAAGCAGCATGCTGTCCTCCTGATCGAAGCGTCACCGGATAATGCCGCGGAAGCGGCGCATGACCGCCTCCACGTCTTCATTGGAGCGGACGATCACCAGTATCGTGTTGTCGCCCGCGATGGTTCCCAGCACCTCGGGCCACTTAAGGCAGTCCACCGCCTCGCCGGCGACATGCGCGCTGCCCGGCAGCGTCCTGATGACGATCAGGTTGTTCGCGCTGTCCATGCTGACGACGGAATCCGACAGCATGCGGATGAGCCTGTCGCTGGTGCCCTGCTCCTCCTTGTCCATGGTCGCATAGCGGTAGCTTCCGTCCTCCGCGAGCACCTTGAGCAGATGCATCTCCTTGATGTCGCGCGATACGGTCGCCTGCGTGACCACCATGCCACGCTCGCCGAGCGCCTGCGCGAGCTCCTCCTGCGTCTGAATGCTTTGGCTTTCCACGATTTCGCGGATCAAAGCCTGTCGTCTCGCCTTCATGCGGGAACCTCCTTATTTACAAACTCCACTGCGAAAGCTTGTCCTTCAGCAGCGAAAAGAAATTTCTCTCCTTGGGGAAACGGATCAGCAGCGCGTCATGCGGCGAGCGGATGATCGTGATCTGCTCCTGGTTGAGCATCTGGCAGATGGGCTGCCCGTCGATGGACAAACGGATGCCCTCGCGCATCTCCTTCATGTCGATGCGCAGCGTGATGCGCTCCTGACAGGAGAGGACGATCGGGCGCGACTGCAGCGTATGCGGGCAGATCGGGTTGAGCACGAAGCAGGGCACGTCCGGACTGACGATCGGCCCGCCCGCCGAGAGGGAATACGCCGTCGAGCCCGTCGGGCTGGCGACGACGACGCCGTCGGCGATGTAGTGATCCACGAGCGTCTGCCCCACAAACGCGTCCAGCGCGATCATCCGCTGGGAAAGCCCGCGGGAAATAGAGACCTCGTTGGTCGCGAACGCGGAAACCGACTGCCCGCCGCACTGCGCCTCCACATAGAGCATCATCCTGTGCTCGATTTCGTATTCGCCGCGCCGCAGCAGCTCCAGCGCCTCGCCCAGCTCGTCGACCTGCGTCTCCAGCAGAAAGCCCAGCCTGCCCAGGTTGATGCCCAGCATCGGGATGCCGCAGTCCACATAGCAGTCCAGCGCGCGCAGCATGGTGCCGTCGCCACCGAAGACAAACAGCGCATCGATGGCCGAGGCATCGGGCCTCTCGAGAAACGCGGCGCTCTCCGCCGTCTCCGGCAGGATGGAGAGCAGCTCGCTTCGATCCTCCTCAAAGAAGCAGGGCTCAATCCCCTTCTCCCGGCACAGCGCAGCGCAGCGGCGCACGGCGTCGAACACAGCGGCCTTGTTCCGGTTGAGATAGAACAGCACGCGGCGTATCATGGAACCCCTCCCTGTCGCATTCATTCCTGCCGCAAAGGCGGCAGCGGCTCAGCCGTCCCGCAGGCTCTGGTGCGCCTGCTCCACGACGGCGTCGACCTCCTCCGGCGTGACCCGGTGGGTCGCCCGCGAGGCCGGCAGAATATAGACGAGGAACTCGATGTTCCCCTCCGGCCCCTTGATCGGGGAAAAGGACAGCGCCTGTGCGCGCCAGCCCATGTCGTTTTCAATAAAGTCCAGAATCTCCCGGATGACGTCCCGGTGCACCTGCGCATCGCGGACGACGCCCTTCTTGCCCACGCGCTCCGGTCCCGCCTCAAACTGCGGCTTGATCAGCGAGATGAACGCGCCTTCCTCTCCCAAAATCGCGGCGGCCGCCGGCAGGATCTTGGTGATCGAAATAAAGGAAACGTCCATCACTCCCAGCGTCGGGCGAAGCGGCAGATTCTCCGGCTTGAGGTAGCGCGCATTGGTGCGCTCCATCACGGTTACGCGCGGGTCGTTGCGCAGCTTCCAGTCGAGCTGGCCATAGCCCACGTCGATCGAATAGACGTGCGCCGCGCCGTTTTGCAGCAGCACGTCCGTAAACCCGCCCGTCGACGCGCCCAGATCCATCGCGACGATCCCCGTGGGATCAACACCAAAGACCTTGAGGCCCTTTTCGAGCTTGAGCGCACCCCGGCTGACATAGCCCGTTCCCGTCTGGCGGACGATCAGCTCGTCCGTCTCAAGCACCGGAACCGACGCCTTGGTCACCTTCGTCTCGCGGATATAGACGACGCCGGACATGATCAGCGCCTGTGCCTTTTCCCGGCTCGCCGCCAGGCCGCGCTCCACCAGCGCGACATCCGCCCGCTTTTTTTCAGCCATCTGTCCTCTCCTGCCTGCCAAGCGCTTGTTCAAAGCGCGCGGCGATCTGCTCCGGCATCAGGCCGCATTCCTCCAGCAGCTGCGCAACCGTTCCGTGCGCCACAAACCGGTCGCCGATGCCCAGCATGTCAATCGGCTCGCGCGCGCCATGCACCGCACAGAGCCTCGCGATTTCCGCGCCAAAGCCGCCGATGCACTCGCCCTCCTCCACGACGAACAGCCCGGTGTCCTCCCGGAACAGCCGCGTGAGGCAATCCATATCCATCGGCTTGAGCGAGCAGCAGTCAACGACGCCCACGTCGTATCCCTTTTCGCGCAGCAGCGCAGCAGCGCGCACCGCGTGCAGCGTCATGCGTCCATACGCGAGGATGACATAGTCCCTCGCCGGCACAAGCGTCTGCCATTTGCCGACCTCGAACGTCCGCCCGTCCGCGCTCTGCGCATAGGGCTCGATCCCCTCCTTGGGATACTGCACGACGCACGGCCCCTTGAGCGCCAGCGTCGCGCGGACGGCCAGGCGGATCTCCTGGGTGTCCCGCGGCGCGAGCAGCGTCAGATTCGGGATGCTCAGCAGCATGGGCACGCTGAGCACGCCGTGATGCGTCTTGCCGTCGTCACCGACGAGGCCGATGTGGTCCGTCAGGATGCAGACTGGCAGATTCTGCAGGCAGACGTCGTGGACAATCTGGTCATAGGCGCGCTGAAGGAACGTCGAATAGACGGCAAAATACGGCCGCATTCCGCCGCGCGCCAGACCGGCCGCCATGCTGACGGCATGCTGCTCCGCGATGCCGACGTCAAAGAAGCGTTCGGGATAGTAGGTCGCAAATTCGCTCAGGCCGGTTCCACCCGCCATCGCCGCGGTGATCGCGACGACGCGCTCGTCCTCCGCCGCCATCGCGACAAGGGCCTTGCCCGCCGCCTGGGCGGCGCTCTCCTTGCTGCTCTGGTTGCGCTTAAGCCCGTTTTCCACGCGGAAGGGCGCCACGCCGTGGAATTTTTCCGGCTGGCGCTCAGCGAGGTCATAGCCATGGCCCTTTTTCGTGATGACGTGGATCATCACGGGCGTGTCGCTGATCTGCTTGGCCTCCTCAAAGACGTGGGTCATCTCCTCGATATTGTGCCCGTCGAACGGGCCGAGGTAGCGGAAGCCCAGCGCCTCGAACAGCTCGCCTTCCGTGACGACGGACTTGATCATGTTCTTGGCCTTCTCCATTGCCCCGGCGACCGGCTTGCCGACCAGGGGAATACGCTCCAGCCGCTGCTTGATGCGCTTTTTGCCGCCATACCAGGAGGCACTCGCGCGCAGGTGCTTGAAATAGGAGGACAGCGCGCCCACATTCTTGGAGATGGACATCTCGTTGTCGTTGAGGATGACGATGAGGCGGTTGTGCCCGTTGCCGGCATCGTTCATCGCCTCGTAGCACATGCCGCCGGTCAGCGCGCCGTCCCCGACGACCGCCACCACATGATAGTCCTCATGATGCAGATCCCTCGCCCGCGCAAGGCCCAGCGCCATCGAGATCGCGGTGGAGGAATGCCCCGTGTCAAAGAGATCGTGCTCGCTCTCCTCGCGGCATGGGAAGCCGCTCAGGCCGTGATAGGAGCGCAGCGTCGGAAACTGCTCCTGCCGTCCGGTGAGCAGCTTGTGCGCGTAAATCTGATGCCCGACATCAAAGATGAGCTTGTCCCTTGGGCTGGAGAACGCCCGATGCAGCGCAATCGTCAGGTCGACATCCCCCAGGTTGGAGGCCAGGTGCCCGCCCTGACGCGAAACCGTATCGATGATCGTCTGCCGCAGCTCGGTCGCCAGCTGCGCGCATTGCGCGAGGTCGAGCTTTTTGACATCCTCCGGGCCGTGAATATCCGGCAGAATTGCCATTCAGGCACCCCCTTATCCTTTCTTCGGGCTCGGCTTTTTCTTTTTCGGCGCACCCTTTCCTTGGAAGACGGCCATCACCCTGCCCACGATCAGAACGATGCCCGAGCTGCGCTCGATGGCGATGCCCTTGCCGTAGGCCTTGCCGCCGATCATGAACGCCGAGGTGAAGGCCGTGGTCAGCATCGAGGCGATGGCACTCTGCATGCCGAACCGGGTCAGATACAGCGCGATGACCGCACCCGCCGAGCCGGAGATGATGCCGACGATGTCGCCCACGACGTCGTTGAGCACGCTCGAAACGCGCTCCGCCTTGCGGATCAGATGCAGCGCCTGCTTTGCGCCGGGGATCTTCTTGGAGGCCATCGCGATGAACGGCTGCTCGCTCGCGGAGGTGACCGCCGTGCCGATGACATCCGAGATGATGCCGATGAGCACCAGAACGATCAGCGATACCAGCGCGACAAACAGCCCCGCGGACTCCACAAACACGCTGGTCAGCAGCGACATGACCAGCGACAGGCCGAAGGACAGGCAAACAACCGTCAGCACCCAGCGCTGCTGACTCTGCTTATTCTTCTCCTTTTTGCTCAAAACAGCTTCACTCCGATTTGAAAAAAGCCCACGAACCTGCGTGGGCGGATGAACAAAGGAAAGGTGGTGATATAACAAATAAACCTTGCGGCATAGGTTCGGTAGGATTTCCCCGTCCGTTACTTCCTGTCGCCATAGAAGCGGTTTCCCTTGAAAACGAACGTCACGCCGTTTCCGTGCGCGCGACCGAATTACCACTGAGTCCACACTGTAATCTCTGCCATATCCCATCGGGACAGTCTAGGAGCTTTCCTCGGCAGCCTCGGTTCCTTCCTAGCCTCTTTTGCAGCCGGGGTTTCACACAGCGATCGCATCGGTTTCCGTAAGCTCTTGGTCACCGTGCGTTGATCCATGATCCACCGCAACCGCTCAAGGCAGGCTACACTGCAGGCAGCTTGTGTACCGCCATGCAGGTTTTCATGACGCAAAGCCGTCATGCCTCCACGAAAGATGGGTCGAGCTCCGCCATGCCATTGACGGCCGCCCATAATTCTTACTTCCAGCATCAACCCCCGACTGGGCGTCAGCAGCCAACACCAGAAACTTCATCGATATGCCCTTTAACGGATTTTTAGCCCCGTCTTCAGAAGGAACTTTGCTGACTAGAATACTGCACCACCTGTCAGCTATTATACCACGCCTGTCAAGCGCGCGCAACTGCCCGCCCGGCCCAATCTGCGCGCAGTCAACGCTCAGGCGATCAGCGCGCCCACGAGAATGCCCAGCAGCGCGCCCGCCAGCACCTGAATCGGCGTATGGCCGACGAGCTCCTTGAGCCGCTCCTCATCAAAGGCAAAACCGTTTCCGGCGAGTCCCTCGATCAGGTGGTTGATGACGGCAGCATTGCGGCCTGTGGAGCGCCGCACGCCCGCCGCGTCGTACATGACGACGCCCGCAAAGCAGAACGCCAAACCGAAGATCGTCGAGGAAAAGCCCTCGCGAAAGCCGACGGTCGTCACCATGGCACAGGCCATGGCAGAATGGGAGCTGGGCATACCGCCGGAGCCGAAAACGCGCGTATGGTCGAAGCGCTTGCTGATGGCCAGCGTCAGGAAAACCTTGATCGTCTGCGCGATCGCCCAGGCAAGCGCAGCGGCCTGTATGGCCCGATTCGTCACGATGTCGAGCAGAATGTTCACAATCGTCTGTCCCCCTGTCACTTCTTCCTCCTGCGAAGCTGCTCCGCAAAGGCCTGCATGAACCACGCGCACTCGCCAAAGACGGCGATGGCCCGCTCGGCCTCGTCCCAAAGCGCGCGGGACTTCTCCCGCGATGCCTCCACGCCCACCAGGGACGGCCAGGTCATCTTCCCGCGCTGTGCATCCATACCCGTCTGTTTTCCAAGCTGCCCGGCATCCCCTTCCACGTCGAGCAGGTCGTCGTCAATCTGAAACGCCAAGCCCATGCACAGACCGAACCGCTTGAGTGCCTCCGTCTGTGCCTCGTCCGCGCCGGCGATGCAGGCCGCCGCCAGCAGTGGCGCCGTCAGCAGGTCCGCCGTCTTGTGCGCGTGGATATAGGCGAGCCTGTCCGCGTCGGGCTGCATGTGCTCGCTGAGCAGATCGATGCTCTGCCCGGCGATCATGCCGCTGACGCCGGCGCGCGAGGCGATCGCCTGCGCGGCCAGCACAAGCCCGCGCAGGTTTTCCGGATGTGCCGCCGCGTTGGCCAGCAGGCATTCATAGGCGTAGTTGAGCAGGCCGTCGCCCGCGAGGATCGCGTGGCCCACGCCGTAGACCTTGTGGTTGGTCAGCCGTCCCCGGCGGTAATCGTCGTCGTCCATGCCTGGCAAGTCATCGTGGATGAGCGAATAGGTGTGGATCATTTCCAGCGCCGCGGCAGGCACCCTCGCCTGCTCGAGCTCCCCGCCGAGCATCTCGCAGGCCGCCAGCAGCAGCACCGGCCTGACGCGCTTTCCCCCTGCAAGCAGGCTGTAGCGCATGGACTCGCACAGGCGCGCCGGAATGTCCCCCTCGCCGGCCGGCACCTCCTCGTGCGTCTGCGGGAGGAGCTTTTCCATCGTCTCCTCGACCATGCCGACATAGCGGCTGTACTGCTCATGATACGCCATTTTCATTCTCCTCAAACGTCTCAATTTCTGCTGTGTCCGGGTCGATTCTTTCTATCCGCCTGCGGTGTTCCGCGAGCATGGCCTCCAGCTGTGCCGCAAGCGCCATGCCCTCCTCGTAGGTCTTCATCGACTGCTCCAGCGAGAGCCCACCCTCGTTCATCGCGGCAATCATCGCCTCGAGCGACGCCATGCCCTCCTCAAAGGAAGGCTTTGCTTTTTTTCTCGCCGTCATGCGTGGATCACCTCCCTCTGCAGCTTCAACACGCACACCTGCGCGCTGCCGTCCTGCCATTGCACCTCGGCCTCATCTCCTACACTGAGCCGCGAGACGGATTCCACCACCGCGTCTCCCTTTTTGACGATTGCGTATCCCCGCGCAAGCACCGCGTAGGGACTCAGCAGCGCCAGCTCTCGCTTTCTCTGGGCGACCAGCGCCTCCCGCTGCGCGAGACTGCGCCCGCAACCCTCGCAAAGCGCCTGCCGCAGGCGGCCAAGGCGCGCCTCCTCCCGCTCGACCACGCGCAGCGGACTCTGCGCCGTCAAACGTGTCCGCAGCAGGGAGAGCCGCGCACCCTCACGCTCCAGCCGGGACTGCGCCGCATCCGTGAGCATGCGCTTCAGCGCGAGCAGGCGCGATTGCACCTCGTCCCTGCGCGGCACGACGCATTCCGCCGCCGCGGAGGGCGTGGGCGCGCGCAGATCCGCGGCCAGATCGCACAGCGTCACATCCGTCTCATGCCCCACCGCCGAGACGATGGGCTTGGAGCAGTCCGCCACGGCGCGCACGACGCTCTCCTCGTTGAACGTGAAGAGATCCTCCATCGAGCCGCCACCCCGCGCGACGATGATCACGCTGACGAAGGGCAGCTTTTCCAGCAGGCGGATGCCCCGGACGATCTCCTCTGCCGCGCCGATGCCCTGCACCCGAACGGGACAGAGCAGAATGCGCGCCTGCGGATCCCGGCGAAGCGACACGTTCAGAATGTCGTGAATCACAGCGCCCGTCGGCGATGTAACGACGCCGATCGTGTCGATATAACCGGGAATCGGCTGCTTGGCAGCGGCATCGAAAAGCCCCTCCGCCTCAAGCCTTCCCTTGAGCGCAATCAGCCGTTCATAGAGCACGCCCATGCCCTGCGGATGCAGCGCCCGGACATAGAACTGATAGCGTCCGCCCCGGGCGTAGAGCCCGACGCTGCCCGTCGCGACGGCGCGCATCCCCTCAAACGGCTCGGTCTGAAGCTGCGCCGCATCCTCCGGCGACATCGCGCAGGCGATAGACGCCTGGTCGTCCTTCATCGTGAAGAAGAGCATCCCCGACTGATGCAGCTTGAGGTTGCTGATTTCTCCCTTCAGATCGACGCGCGCGAGCATCGGATCGAGCTGAAACATCCTTCGGACGTATTCATTGAGCTGGGAGACGCTCAGCGTCAGATTATTGGCCACGGTTCCTGGCCGCATCCAGCGTGTTGGCCAGCAGCATGGCGATGGTCATCTGCCCCACGCCGCCCGGCACGGGCGTCAGATAGCCCGCGATCTCCGACACGCCGTCAAAGTCGACATCGCCAACAATTGCGCCGTCCACACGGTTGATGCCCACGTCGATGACGGTGGCGCCGGGCTTGACCATGTCCGCCGTCACAAAGCGGGGCCGTCCGACAGCGGCGACCAGAATGTCCGCCTGCCTGGCGATCTGCGCCAGATTCTCCGTTTTGGAATGGCAGATGGTCACCGTCGCGTCCGCGGCCAGCAGCAGCATCGCCATCGGCTTGCCGACGATGTTGCTCCTGCCGATGACGACGGCGTGCTTCCCGCGCACGGGAATGCCGTAGGCCTCGAGCATCCGCATGACACCCAGCGGCGTGCAGGGCACGAAGCCGCGCTGACCGTTCATCAGCCGGCCGGAATTCATCGCATGGAACCCGTCGACATCCTTGTCCGGATCGATGAGCCGCAACACGGCTGCCTCGTCAAGGTGATCCGGCAGCGGCAGCTGCACCAGAATGCCGTGTACACTCGCGTCCTCATTCAGCGCGCGGACAGCGTCCTCAAGCTCCGCCTGCGTGCAGTTTTCCGGCAGGCGCAGCACGGTCGAGCGAATGCCGGCCTTCTTGCAGGCGTTTTCCTTGTTGCGGACGTAGACCTGACTCGCGGCGTTCTCGCCGACGAGCACGACGGCCAGATGCGGCATCATGCCGTTTTGTGCGAGGGCAAGGGCCTCCTGCGCCGCCGTCTCCTTGAGGCGGGCGGCGACAGAGCGCCCATCCATGATAATTGCAGCCATATTTTTCCTCTTTTCAGTCCGTTTGCTTCCTTTGGTAGGCGCGGGCGCCCAGCAGTGCCACACCGACGGCATTGTCCCCGGAAAGCTCCGGCCGGGCAAAGCACAGCCTACACGGCAGACCGCGCTTTCTCGCCCGCCTGAGCATCATGTCCTTCAGAAGCCCGGAGGAGGCGACGCCGCCCGCCAGCAGCGCCTGACGGCAGCAGGTTTCCGCGCAGGCCGCCTCGATCATCCGCAGGATCGTCCTGCCCAGAAAGTCGAACACCTCGCAGGCGATGTCCTCCCGCGTGAGCTCGCCCTGCTCCAGCCAGCGCGCCGTCTTGTTCTCCGCGCCCGCCAGGTTGCAGCTCATCCCCTTGATGGAGACGCCGATGCGCCCCTGCGCCGTTCCCTGCCTGGCCAGGCGCTCCAGCGCCGGCCCCGCCGGAAAGCCGAGGCCCATGCGCACGCCGGTTCTGTCCACCAGCTGACCCGCATGCAGGTCGAGGCTTCCGCCCAGCAGCGTCAGCTCTCCGTCGCGGTCGAGCAGCAGCTCGGTCGTGCCGCCGGAGAGATGCAGCGCCAGGAAGGGCTGCGCCTCGTCGATGCCCGAGTCCACCAGCGCCGCACGGATGTGCCCCTCCTGATGGCTCACAGGATAAAAAGGCGCGCGCAACAATGCCGCCGCTGCGCGCGCCTGACTTTCGCCCGCACGAAAGACGGGCATATAGGATTCCTCCGCCGGACGCGGACGAGTGCTGGCGCACACCGCGCAAATCTCTGCCTCAGGCGCCGCTTCCATGACGCCGGCGATCATCTGCGGCAGATTTCTGACATGCTGAAACAGGCCCTGCGACTGCTGAAGGCCGCGTTCGCCCTCTTCAACCGTAAGCAGACGCCGGCAGGAAGCGAGGAGCTCCCCCTCCGGCGTCACCAGCGCAGCCGAGGTCGTGTAGCAGCTCGTGTCAATGCCCAGGACAGCCCTCATGCCTTCGCCGCCAGCTTCCTGCTGATCGTGCCGAGCACGCCGTTGACAAACGGGCAGGACTCCTCGGCGGAATACTTGCGCGTCAGCTCCACCGCCTCATTGATGGCCACGGGCACCGGTACGCCGCCATACTGCATTTCATAGACGGCAAGGCGAAGAATCGCCAGATCGACGCGGGACAGGCGGTCGATCGTCCACCCGCGCAGGCACACGGAAATCTCGGCGTCGATCTCGTCGGCGTGCTCGCGCACGCCGCTGACAGATGCCTCAATATACGCCCGGTCGTTTTCACCGGGCGTGTAGTCGATCAGGTCGACGAGCGTCTCCGCTTCGCCTTCCCCGCCGAAGAGTTGTTCAAAAACGAGCTGCATCGCAGCCTCACGAGCGATTGGACGTGCCATGTTTCTTTTGCTCCGATCCTCTCTTGATCTCAGTTTCCGTCATTCGTAGCGGTCCGCGTCATCGCGATGGAAGAACAGGATGATCCTCTTGAAAAAGCCCGCCTTGTCCTTCACGCCGCCAATAAACGCGCCAATCAGGCAGAATACGCCGATCACCAGCGCCTTGCCCACTCCGATGGTCAGGCAGAGCACGGCGAAGATGAGCCCCACCAGCGCGCCGAAGAGCGTGCATGCGCGGGTGCCCGTTGTCAGCATCTGGCTGAAAAAAGTCTTGAAATCCATCATGCGTCTTCACCCTGCTCTTCCTGCGCCGGCTCCTGCGCTTCTTCTTCAGCCGGCTCCTCAGCAGCAGATTCCTCCTGCGGCAAACCGGCTTCCTCCGCCATCTCAGCCTCTTCGGTCACAGGCTCCGGCTCGGTCTGCGCGCTCTCCGGCGCGCTGGCGACAGGCAGCGCCTCCTGGTCAAGCCCGAGCAGCGCCGTGGGAATGGCATAGGGCGACTTCGCCGTCTCCTCGCTCGAGGGAATGGTGCCGTCCACAAAGACGCGGACCTCCTGCACGACGACGCCCGAGCAGGCCTCCAGATAGCGCTTGATCTGCTTTTGCAGCGCGGAGATGGCCAGCGGCATGCTGATGTCCGACTGCAGCGTCACGTGCACGTCGACACGGATGCTCTCCTCGTCGCTGTACAGGGACGAGGTGACCACCTTGAGCTCCGCATGCTGGTCCAGGCACTTGTGCACCAGGGTCTCAAGCGCCTTGAGCGAGATGCGGACCATGCCGTTCTCGTTCTGCTGAATGGCAAAGCTGCTGGAGCGCTTCTTCGCGGCGGGCAGCGTCACGGCGATCAGCAGCAGCGCAAAGAGCGCCAGCAGAATCGCAATGACGACCAGCGCGATGCGCGATTTGAGGCTCATCAGGGAAATTCGGGTGAGCAGTTCGATCACCGGCACCAGCGAAATCTTCCCCAGCACCAGCGCCACCGAGCCCACCGCGCCGCACACGGCTGCTGCGGCGCACAGCAGAATCAAAACACGATCCCAAACAGGATGCTTCATCAATGTGTTCCCCCTTTCAGGCCGGATTACTCCAGAGAAAGATCCTTCTGCTCCTCATCCGCCGGGGCTTCCTCTGCCTCGGGGATATCCCTGTTCCCGTCGTCGTCCTCATCCAGATAGGAGGAGGATGCCAGCGGATCGATCACGACCTCGTCGTTGCTCTCCTTAAGCGCGGCGGACTCCTCCGCGGCGATGGCGTGCTCCTTCTCCTCCTCGATGCTCAGCGCCAGCTTCTGGCTCTGCTGCATCTCCTGGTTTTCCTTTTCAAAGCTCACGCCCACCACGTGCAGATCAACCTTCTCCACGTGCAGACCTGTCATGGATTCGATGGACTTGCGCACGTTTTCCTGCGCGTTGCGGCCCACCTTCTGGATCGGCATGCCGTAATCCACCGTCACGCTGACATCCACGCCGACGTTCTGGCCGTTCATATCCACCTTGACTCCGCGGGGCGTCTTCCCCTTGGCCAGGATGCCGGAGAGGGAGCCCGAGCCGGCGATGCCGGAAATGCCTTCCACCTCCGTCGTCGCGACGCTGACGATAGTCGCGATAACCTCATTTGCGTATGTGATCTGACCGCTTTCTTGATCTCTTTCCATATCGATGGTCACGTTTTCATTCATTTCAAAGAACACCTCCCTATGGATATTCATTAGTATAGCAGATTTTCGCCGTCCGCACAATCTTCTGTTCCATTTTTTACGAGAATGATTTTGACCGATTCAGCGGGAATGCCTGTCTGGCCGCAGGCCGCGCTGAGGATGCTCGCCCGCTCCGCCTCGTCCTCCGCCTCGCTTTGCGGCACGATCAGCGTCAGCGTCTGCGCGCCGCACACCGCCGTGACGTCCTCTATGCCCATCCCGCCCAGCACGGCCTCAGCCTGTGCCTCGGCCTCCATCCGGCGCACCAGCTCCGTCTTCTGCGTCAGCGCGCTCTCCACGGTAGCCGCGCCGGCCTTCCCGCTGGCGATGACGCTGTCGAGCATCTCAATCTCCTGCGCCCGCTCCATCGCCAGCTGCGCCCGGGTATCCGCGGCATCGGGCAGCGCGTCCTCCTGCGCCTCAAGCGTCGTGCGAACGAGCGGCACGCTGACCGCTGCCGTCTGCGGCGTTCTCGCGCCCACATATCCGCAGACCGCGAGCAGCGTCAGCAGCAGCGCGCACAGCGCCGCGCGCCGCCCGACAGGCTTCATGGATGTCTTCATGTCTACTTACCTCCCGTCGTTCCCGTCACCACGCTGACCGCCGAGGCCGGCAGGCCCAGCAGCGCGCACAGCGCCTGCTCCAGCTCGATGCGCACAAGCGGGTCGCCCGCCCCCTCCGCCACGGCCACCGCGCCGCAGGGAACCTCCGCCGTGCCGTCCTCCTGCCCCCATGCGCTTGAATCCGCCTGCTGCGCGCGCGTCATGATGACCACCTGTACGCGCCCCGCACCCTCCATCGCCGAGAGCGTTCGCTCCACGCGCGATTCAAGATCCTCCTGCGCGCCGCCGTCCGTCAGACTTCCGCCCAGCGCGAGCAGAAGCAGCGCCGCGGCAAGCAGCAGCGCTGCCTGCGGGGTAAACGCGGCGCGCAGCCTCATGAGCATCCGTTTCATGCCTTCATCCCTTACTGCAGCAGACTGCCGAGCATCTCCATCAGGTCCTGCTTCCCGCCCAGCCCCTCGCACAGGCGCGTGAGGCCGGAGAGCGTCAGATGCAGCATGAGCAGCCCGCTGAGCACGCGAATGCCTCCGCTCAGCCGCTTCTCCGGCAGCGCCATCTGGATCAGCGCGCTCATCGCGCACATCGCGCAAAGCTGCGCCATCAGCGTCATCATATTCCTCTCCCCCTTCCGCCCTTGATTCATCTGAGCATCACCGTCAGGTTGCCGACCAGCAGCATCTGGACGATCAGCAGGAAATACATCGTGCCCACGCAGAGCATCGTGATGAGAAAGAGCACGATCGTCCTGGAAAAGTCGCCGATCGCGCGGATGACCTCCGCATCGGCGACAGGCTCCAGCAGCGCCGCGCCGAGCTTGAGCGCGAACACCGAGGCCAGCGTCTGCAGCAGCGGCCCCAGCAGCGCCGCGCAGAGCACCAGCACGCTCGCCACACCCAGCGCGTTTTTGACGATGAGCGTACAGCCCACGAGCGTGTCCATCGTATCCGAAAACATGCCGCCGACGACGGGAACGAAGTTGTCCACAGCGTATTTCGCCGCGCGGATGGCCACGCCGTCGATCGAGGCGCTGCACACGCCCTGCAGCGACATCGCCCCCAGGAAGACCGTGAAGCTCACGCCCAGCAGCCAGCAGACGGCGCTGCGCAGCAGCTGCGCCATGCGCGTCAGATGCATCCTGTCGGAGAGGTGGTTGACCGCTGTGACTGCGCAGGTGCACATCACCAGCCGCAGGATCACCTCGCGCGCGAGATAGACCATGCTGCCGGAGGCCGCAACCACCACCGGATGGAAGAACGCCGAGGACGCGCTTCCGCCGACGGCAGTCAGCAGCGTCAGCAGCAGCGGCAGCATCTTGTCCATCTGCGTCGTCATGGAGACGATCGCGCTGCGCGTGTGCGAAAGCTCCCGGATGGTCAGCGTGACCATCGGGATGAGCAGCAGCACGAAGCACGCGCTGTGCGCCAGACCGGCCAGCGCGTCATTTTCGCCCAGCAGCAGATGCGACAGGATGCTCAGCAGCAGCATGGGCAGCATCAGCGAGAGCAGCAGCGGCCCCAGGCGGCCCAGCTGCGCAAACAGCGCGCTGAGCACGTCGGAAACGAGCGCCTCCACGGAGACCGTCTCCCCCGAGGCAAACCGGCGGACAGCCCCGGCGACATCCGCCTCCTCCATGCCCGGCACCGTCAATCCCTCCAGCTGCGAGAAGTCGAGCTCCCCGATCACCCGGTCGATCGTCTCCTCCACGCTCTGTGTCCCGGCGCTTCCTGTCTCCGCGTCCCCGTCCTGCGCCCTGCCCGGTGAAGGACAGGCCAACAGGAGCAGCGCCAGCATCAGCGCAGCACATCGACGGCCATCTGCGTCAGCGAGAGGAACACCGGCATGACGATGCCCAGCAGCGCCAGCCGGCCGCAGAGCTCCGCGCGCTGCGCGACGGAGGGGGCGTCCATGTCGCGGCAGACCTGCGAGGCGATCTGCGTCACCAGCACGATGCCCACCGCCTTGAGCATCACGGTGTAGTATTCCCCGTCCAGCCCAAGCGAGAGGAGAAAATCGCGGATGCCCAGCACATAGCTGCGCAGCTGCGGCAGCACAGCCGCGACGATCATCACGCCGAAGACCGCGCACAGCAGAGCGGCCATCGCCGGATGCAGCTGGCGCAGCAGCATCACCAGCACCCCCGCGAGCAGACAGATTCCGATCAGGCGCAGCCATTCCACGCGCTTCCCTCCCGCTCACTCAATACAGCCCGAAGATGCTCTTGACGTTGTTGAGCAGCTGCGCAACCAGGTCGACGACCAGAAACAGCACGACGACCAGCCCCGCGACCGATGCCAGCACGGCGATATCCTCCCGCCCGGCCTTCTGAAGCACCTGATTGACCGCGAAGATCAGAATCCCCACGCCCGCAATCTGAAACAGCAGATCGATATTCAAGCAGTATCCTCCCTTCCATGCCGCATCGCTGCCAGGCAGCCCCCTCAGATCAGCAGAAGGAACGCGGCCGCGCCGCCCGTCAGCCCCAGCGTGCGGATCAGCTGGGCGCGCTTCCCGGCCTGTACGCGCAGCTCCTCCTCCCGCGCGCGCAGGCGCTCATCGGCCTCGCCGATCAGGCGCAGCTGTTCTCGCATGCCCGTCCTGCCCAGCTCGCCAAGCACCATCTCAAACGCCGAGCGGTCCTCCTCGCTGAGCACGCCGTATCCCGGCAGGCGCGCCGTCTCCCCGGCAAAGAGCAGCATGAGCTGCGGGCTGCTGCTCGTGCGCAGGCGGGCCGCGCAGCCATGCAAAAGGCGCGTCAGCTCCCGCTCCTGCGGCGTGGCGCGCAGGTCGATGCGCTCCAGCAGCGCGGGCAGCTCCGGCTGCTCGTAGCGGATGATCCCGTTCATCCGAAGCAGGCAGCGCCGCATCGCACGGATCCAACGCACGCGCCGCTTCTCACCGTCCGAGAGCAAAAAGCCGATCGCGCTGATTCCGATCATCGCCATCACGGCCACATCCCAGCTGACCACGTTCGTCTCCCTCCATCTCTTTGCCCGTCTCGTCGCATACGCCG
>SFHU01000132.1 GCA_004555535.1 Clostridiales bacterium | reverse complement strand
TGTTGTTCTAACTGTTCATATACAGTATACACAGTCCTCCCCAGAGTGTCAATCCCTTATCCGGGCTTTCGGAACAAATTTGAAAAAAGTGAAAAAAAGGATATTGACATTCTGTTTCCCCATGGCTATAATACAACCATCAAACCGTTGACGCAGGAAAAAGTCAGATCCGGTTCGTCAAAGCGACGGGAGGGCGGTGAAAGCTCCCGATGAGCCCCTGAGCAATATGGTCTGCGGAGGGCGGCCCCCAATGGGCCGACGGCTGGACGGACGTTAACCGTCGCGGATATGATGGTATCCGGCTGAGGGGTTCTTTGGGCCCGAATCAAGGTGGCACCGCGGAATCGATCGATTTTCGCCCTTGAACAATGCAACCGAAGGTTGACATTGTGTCAAGGGTGTTTTTGTTGTGTCTTGAAAAAAGGAGGCTTTCAGAATGGACAGCCGGCGCATCGTGATCCTCGGTGCGGGCCATGTCGGCAGTCATTGCGCCTGTGCGCTCGCGGCAGAGGGCGTCTGCGAGGAGATCGTCCTCGTGGATATCGTCCCCGGCAAGGCGCAGGCGCAGGCGCTGGACGTTGCCGACAGCGTGAGCTTTTCGCCCCGGCCCGTCCTCGTGCGCGCAGGCGACTACGCGGACTGCGAGGGCGCGGCACTGATCGTCGTCGCCATCGGCGAACCGAGGCTGCCCGGGCAGACGCGGCTCGATCTGCTGGACCGGTCGGTGGAGCTGATCGGGGCGCTCGTCGCCCAGCTTCGCTCCTACCCGATCCGCTGCCCGGTCGTCGCGATCACCAATCCCGTGGACATCGTCGCGGAGCTCCTGCGCAGGAGCCTCATGCTCGAGCGATGGCGATGCTTCGGCACCGGCACGCTGCTGGATACGGCGCGCCTCATCCGCATCCTCGCCCGCCGGGCCGGCGTCGCGCCGCAGAGCGTCAGCGCCTTCGCGCTGGGCGAGCACGGCGATTCCTCGCTGGTCGCGCTCTCCGGCGCGCTGATCTGCCAGCAGCAGCGCTACGCTGATCTCAACTGCGGCAACGGCATGCTCGTCATGGGCCTCGCCTCCGTCATCATCGGCCAGGTGTTTTTCGGGCGGCGCGGCATCGTCGCCGGGCTCATCGGCGCGGTCAGCGGCTCCCTGCTCTACCGCATCGTGCTTCAGGCCGCCTACAAGGTGAACATGCCCAGCTACGCCGTCAAGCTGCTCTCCGCGCTGATCGTCGTGGCGGCGCTCGACCCCGGCGCTGCGGAAAAGGTCATGGCCGTCACGATGGAGATCACCGCGCGCGAGCACATCACGACGCTGATGATCACCCACAACATGGAAAACGCCCTGCGCGCCGGCAGCCGCACCAGCATGACCTCCGGCGCGCTGGCGGAAATCTTCTACGGCGGGCGCGCCAGATAAACGCAATTCCCCTGGACGGGGCTGTCGGCAGAATCCGGCGGCCCTGTTTTTCTGCCGCTTTTTGGCTTTCCAGCGGCGGGAGAATATGGTATACTGGATATGATCGCGTTTTCTCTTGGGATAAACGGAAAACGGGGAGCAAGAAAGAGAAAAGGAGAAACCGTCATGAAGAAGAAACTGGCCATCGCCGGCTGCGGCTTCCTGGGCGGCATCGTCGCCGATGCCTACGCGCAGGGGCTGCTGGGCGATTATGAGCTTGTCGGCGTCACCAGCCGCACGCGCGAGGATGCCGTGCAGGCCGCTGGACGCACCGGCAGCGCCGTCTGTGAGGATACCGCCGCGCTGCTGGCGCTTGGGCCCGATGTCGTCGTGGAGACCGCCTCCGTCGAGTGGGTGCGCGAAAACGCCGAAGCCGTCCTGCGCAGCGGCGCTGATCTCGTCGTGATCTCCATCGGCGCGTTCGCCGACCTCGAATTCTACGGGCGCGCAAAGCAGGCCGCCGTGGAGAGCGGCACGAGGATCCATCTCGCCTCCGGCGCCATCGGCGGCTTTGACGTGCTGCAGACCGTCTCGCTGATGGCCAAGGCGCAGGGCCTTGAGGAGACCGCCGGCATCGAGACGCACACCGGCTGCAAGGGCTTCATGCCCACCCCGGTCTGGGACGACATCCTGCTCACGGAGCAGAAGACCGTCTTCACCGGCAACGCCAAGGAGGCGATCGCCACCTTCCCGCGCCGCGTGAACGTCGCCGTCGCCACTTCTCTTGCGACCACGGGCCCGGAGGTCACCGGCGTGACGATGCACAGCGTGCCCAACTGGCAGGGCGACGATCACAGGATCACCGCCGAGATCGACGGCGTCAAGGCCGTCGTCGACATCTACTCGAAAACCAGCGCCATCGCGGGCTGGAGCGTCGTCGCGCTGCTGCGCAACCTCGCCTCCCCGGTGTGCTTCTATTGAGGAGGGTTTTTCATGTTTCGCAAGCTGGTCGCCATCGAGCCCGTCAGCCTGATCCCCTCCGCCGAGGAAAAGCTGCATCACTACGCCCGCGAGGTCGTCCTCTACCGCGACGTGCCCGCGGATGACGAGGAGATTCTGCGCCGCATCGCCGATGCGGACGCCGTCCTCGTCAGCTACACCTCCCGCATCACCCGCGCCGTCATCGAGCGCTGTCCGACTGTCCGCTACATCGGCATGTGCTGCTCCCTCTATTCCGAGGAGAGCGCCAACGTCGATATCGCCTGCGCGCGCGAGCATGGCATCCGCGTGCTCGGCATCCGCGACTACGGCGACCGTGGCGTCGTCGAGTACGTCCTGCATGAGCTCACCGGCCTCCTGCACGGCTTCGGCATGCCGATGCTGCGCGACGAACCATCCGAGATCACGGGGCTGCGCGTGGGCATCGTCGGCCTGGGCGTCTCCGGCCGCATGATCGCGGACGCGCTCGCGTTCATGGGCGCGCAGATCAGCTACTTCGCCCGCGCCCCCAAGGCGGATGCGGAGGCCGCAGGCTATGTCTTCAAGCCGCTTGACGAGCTGCTGCGCGAGAGTGAGGTCGTCTTCACCTGCCTCAACAAGAACGTCCTGCTGCTGCAGAAGGCGCAGTTTGAGGCGCTGGGCGACCACAAGGTGCTCTTCAACACCTCCATCGGCCCGGGCTTTGACGCCAAAGCGCTCGACGCGTGGGTCCGCCGCCCCGGCAACCGCTTCTTCTGCGACACGAAGGCCGCCGCAGGGGACGTCGGCGCAGACTTCTTCGAGCTTCCCTCCGTCCGCTGCCCGGCCGTCTCCGCCGGCAGGACAAAGCAGGCGTTCGTCCTGCTGAGCCAGAAGGTGCTCGCCAACATCGAGACCGCGCTTTCCGGTATGCAATGAGCGCCAGACCGTCGGTTTTCTGAGTGATTCAAGCCGGCAGTCCGTTTGCGTTCAGACCCATTTTCTCCGCATAGCAAAGGCGGCGGATCCTTCCCTTCCGTGGAAGAAAATCCGCCGCCTTTTTTTCGTTTCAGCTTGTCTCAGGTTCCAGACCGTCGGTCGCTTAGCCGGCAAAGCCCGCAATGCCGAACGCGCCGGGGCCGCTGTGCGCCGCGATGACGCAGCCGGTCTCGACCCAGTGAATCTGTGCAAAGCCCTGCCCGCGCACGATCTCCTCGACCTCGCCGCGCAGCGCCTCGTCAAGCCCTTGCCCGTAAATCAGGTAGATTTCCTTGCGGTCAAGCCCCTGCGCGGTCGCGTATTCGCCGGCCAGCTTTTTGACGACGCGCGCCATCGAGCCGCGATATTTCTTCGTAGAGATCAGCTTGCCGTCGTCGATCTCAATGAGCGGATGCAGACCGAGAATCTTCGCGCCGAGGTAGGCGGCGTTGCTCACGCGCCCGCCCGCGCGCAGGTAGTCGAGATCCCCCGGGAAAAACGCCATGCGCACGGCCTCAATAGCCTGCCTGGCACAGTTGGCAGCCTCGTCAAGCGTCGCCTCCGGATGCTCGCGCAGGAACGCTGCCACCCGCAGGACAATCGCCCCCTGGCCCGCCGTGACGCTCTTGGTGTCAATCGAGAGGATGCGCGCATCGCCATCCGCGGCCAGAACGGCGCTGTGCATCGAGCAGGTCGTGCAAGCGGAATAGGCCAGATGCAGGATCTGCGCGTCCGGATGCTCCGCAAGCAGGCGCTCGAAGACGACCTCAAAGTCGTGCGGCGTGCAGCCGCTGGTGCGCGGCAGATCGCGCGTCGTCTGGTAATGCTCAAACATTCGGGAGACGGGGAACGCGCCATCGTCGAGCGTCTCCCCACCAAAGGTGACATGCATCGGAACAATCGTAACGCCGTTCTCTTTCGCCATCTCGGGCGTCAGGTCACAGCCGGATTCGGCAACAAGCAAAACGTGACTCATGAAGCAGGACCTCCGTTTCGTGATGAGCGCAGTATACCCGGTCGCCGTTTCCGAATTGATGGAGATTTGTTTCAGAAATGTGAATCTCCTTTGGCAACAGATGCTTCATATCGCGGCAGCCGGACGATGAAGTCCGAGCCCTCGCCCGGCTCGCTGCGCACCTCGATATGCCCGCGGGAGATGTCCAGCACGCGCCGCACGAGCGCAAGCCCCAGGCCGTTTCCCTCACCGGCATGGGACGTGTCCCCCTGATAGAACTTTTCGAAGATGTGCGCCTTCGTCTCCGCGTCCATGCCGCAGCCGGTGTCGGAAACCGTGATAACGACGTCCGGACCGTCCTTTTCCTGGCGCAGCACGATCCGGCCGCCCGGCTCCGTGAATTTGACGGCGTTGGCGATCAGGTTGTTGAAGACGATCTCCATCATGCTCTCGTCGGCGAGCACCATGACGCGCTCCTCGAGCTGCGCGTCAAAGTCGATGCGCTTCTTCTCCCACTGCGCCTCGTGGGCCAGCGCGCAGTCGCAGAGCTGGCGCGTCAGGTCATAGGGCCTCGCGCTGGGCACGATCTCCTGGTTTTCCAGCTTGTTCAGCCGCAGGATGTTGCTCACCAGCGTGCTCAGGCTGTCGCTCGCCACCGCGATGGTCTTCGCGTATTCGTCGCGCTGGGCGTCCGTCAGGCTGGGCCGCTGCAGCGCGGCCGCATAGCTGCTGATGACGGCCAGCGGCGTCCGGATCTCGTGGGAGACGTTGGCGATGAAGTCATCCTTCATGTCCTCCGTGCTCGCCAGCTCCTGCACCATCCGGTTGAAGTCCTCGAACATGATGTCCATGTCGTCGAACTTGCTCCTCTCGTGGATGGGCTGCACGGAGACGGAATAGTCCCCGCCCGCCACGGCGCGCATCGCCCGGCTCAGCCGGCGCATGGGCCTGTCAAACTTCGCACAGCTGACCAGATGCAGCACGACGGCCGCCAGCAGCGCCATCGCAACCCAATAGGTGCCCGCGCCCATACTCGCCGCGACGCTGAAGACCTCCATATTGAGCACCAGCTCCAGGATCAGCACGTTGCTCACCGTGAGCACGAGAACCACCAGCAGGATCAGCACAAACATCCGCCAGGAAAACAGCCGCCTGCGGACGCGCGGATCATCCTGCTCATGCCAGAAGCTGATCTCCCTCATACGGCAGGCACCGCCTTGTAGCCAAGACCATGCACGGTCACGATCCTGAAGTCCTCGCAGGCCGAAAACTTGTCCCGGATGCGCGTGATGTAGACGTCCACGGCGCGCAGGCTCGCGCTGCTCTCTCCGCCCCAGAATTCATCCATCAGCTGCGCGCGGGAGAACGTCCTGCGCGGGTAGGAGAGCAGCTTGTAGAGGATGTTGAATTCCCGGACGGTCAGCGCAACCTCCTCGCCGCCGACATAGGCGCTCATCTCCTCGGCGTCGAGCACGGTCTTGCCGACCGTCAGCCGCTTCTCCGCCTCGATGCGTGCGCGGCGCAGCAGCGCCTCGATGCGCAGGATCAGCTCGTCCACGTCGATGGGCTTGACCATATAGTCGTCAATCCCCGCGCGGAAGCCTCGCCGCTTGGCGGCCAGGTCATCCCGCGCCGTCATCAACAGGATCGGAATCGTCCGGTTGACGCGCCGGACGCTCGTCACAAATTCAAAGCCGTCCGTCCCGGGCATCATGATATCCGAAACGATCAGGTCGATATTCTGCGCGTACATCACCTCATAGGCCTGCTGCGCGCTCAGGCATCCGTGCGCGGCATAGCCGCTCGCCTCGATGCTCTCGCAGACGATTTCATTCAGCCTCACGTCGTCCTCGACGACGAGCACATGCACCATGCTGCTCCTCCCATCGGATGGTCGCTGTGTAACGCGGAAAACCGGCGCCGGGCGATCTGTCCCCCGCTGCGGCCGGGTGTTCCTTTAGTGTAGCAGATAAATGTTTCGAAATTGTTTCACACTGCTTTTCTTTCCTGCCCGGCCGCTCTGCGCCGCGGCGTTTCCGCGCGTCCGCCCGCATAAAACCGCCCGCCCCAACCAGAATAAGGGACAGCTTGTCTTTCGGAGGTGGGTTATGCTCGTCGTCATTCCCCCTGCGCCGTTTGGCCGTCTGGGCGCCGTGCTCAGCGCGCTGATCGTGGTTGCCTGTCTGGTCGGCCTGACCATGCACAAGGACTTTTACGCCGGAAGACCGCGCCGCGGTTTCTTCCTCTATTACACCAATTTGAGCAACCTGATCGTCCTGCTCTATTTCTCGCTGATCGCGCCCCGGCTCTACGCCCGCGCGGCGCTGCGCCCGCTCATCGCGCACGTCGAGTTTGCGGTTATGATGAGCATCATGCTCACCGCCGTCGTCTTTGACCGCGTGCTCATGCCGGCAGTTTTCGCGCAGATGCGCCGCGCGCAGCGCACGCGGGATTTCTTCATCGTCCTGGCGGACAACGTCTTCATCCACTATCTCGTGCCATGGCTGACCTTCGCCTACTGGCTGCTCTGCGGCCCGCAAAAGGGCACGCTGACCGCCGCCGACGCGGGGCTGTGGACGCTCATCCCGCTCGGGTATCTGGCCTGCGTGCTGCAGTATGCGCGGCGCGGCCCCTGCATCCCGGAGACGGACAGCCCCTACCCCTATCCGTTTCTGGATGTGCGCAGGCGCGGGGCGACAGGCGTGACACTCACCTGCGCCGGAATGCTCGCCGCCTGCCTGGGCTGCGGCCTGCTTGCCGTGCTTCTCCTGCGCGCTGGCTTTTTCGTCTTTGGCGGCGGTCATGCGCTGCTGCTGATCTGATTCGGCGCGTGCCATCATGGCTTCTTTGAAAAAAATAGCAAAAGGGGATTGACAGATTCCCCGTTTTCCGGTATAATTCTTTTTGTTCGAGCGGTTCGCTCGAAGTAATTGGGGAATTGTGTAACGGCAGCACCTACGACTCTGACTCGTATTGTCTAGGTTCGAATCCTAGTTCCCCAGCCATTTGCCTCCATGGTCAAGCGGTTAAGACGTTGCCCTCTCAAGGCAAAATCATGGGTTCGATTCCCATTGGAGGTGCCACCAAGTCACAGGCTTTGCCTGTGGCTTTTTTTGTTGCCCTCTTTCCCTGCCGCCCCTGCCGCGCTGGCGCATCCCCATATTCCGCAATGGGCCTTGACAGCTCCTGTTGCATGATTTTCCGCCTTTACCCCCGGTCAGTTGCCCGTTTCTTGCCAATTATTTCTGCTATTTTTCTGGCAATTCAAGCCCACTCTGCTCTTTTCGTTATGCATCATGTATATTTAAAGCCGCCCGGTGCTGTGAATATTTATTGACATTTCTTCTCCTCTATGTTATACTTTCCCTAACGTGCCGGCAGATCAAAAAAGCTGTGTTCTGCCGACCAAAAATCGTGAGGAGGAACTCTCTATGAAAAAGTTTCTTGCCCTGATGGTCGCGCTCGTGCTCGTGTGCGGCATGGCAACCGTCGCTTCCGCTGCGGAATACCCGAGCAAGGGTATCTCCGTCATCTGCCCGTGGGGCGCCGGCGGCGGCACCGACTCCTGCCTGCGCGCCTTCTGTGAGGCCCTGAGCAAGCAGCTGGGCGTCACCCTGACCGTTGACAACCTGACCGGCGCTTCCGGCGTCATCGGCCACGAGGCCATCGCCGACGCCGATCCCGACGGCTACACCATGGGCATGATCACCTTTGAGCTCTCCGCTTACAAGGCACAGGATATGTCCGATTACACCTATGAGAACTACGATCCGCTCTGCCGCGTCAACACCGACGCCGCCGCGATCACCGTCAACGCCGAGTGGGCCAAGGCCAACGGCATCTCCGATCTGGCCAGCTTCATCGACTACTGCAAGGCGCATCCGGGCGAGGTTCAGATGGGCGGCTCCTCCAACGCCTCCGTCTGGCACATCGCCGGCGGCTATCTGATGAACGCCGCGGGCATCGAGCTGCAGATGATCACCTACCAGGAGGGCGCTGCCACTGCCGTGCAGAACGCCGCCTCCGGCTTCATCCAGGGCGTGACCGTGTCTCTGGCTGAGGCGCGCAGCTTCATCGAGTCCGGCCACCTCGTGTGCCTGGGCGTCATGGACACCCAGCGCAACGCGCTCTTCCCGGACGTGCCCACCTGCCAGGAGCAGGGCTACGACATCACCTACTTCACCCAGCGCGGCATGGCCATCCCCAAGGGCGTGGCGGATGACGTGAAGGCGAAGCTGGTTGCCGCCTGCGAGGCTGCGATTG
>SFHU01000131.1 GCA_004555535.1 Clostridiales bacterium | reverse complement strand
AACTGGGCGGCGCTTGCACCGCCTATGTTGCCACGGATAATGTGGGCGTTGGCCGCATGGGCGCTGAGTATCTGATTGAGCAGATCGGCGGCGAAGGTGAAGTCGCCATCGTCGAAGGCAAAGCCGGTGCCGTTTCCGGTGAGAACCGCCGTGACGGCGCGAAAGCCGCTTTTGAAGAAGCCGGCCTGACCATCGTTGAGAGCCAGCCCGCTGACTGGGACCGCACCAAAGCGTATGACCTGGCGACCAACTACATCACTGCGCATCCCGACCTGAAAGCCATCTACTGCTGCAACGACACCATGGCCATGGGCGTTCAGGAAGCCGTTGAAGCTTCCGGCAAGGACATCAAAGTCTGCGGCACCGACGGCAATGACGACGCCATCCAGTCTGTTGCGGACGGCAAGCTGTGCGCAACCGTTGCGCAGGACCCCGCCGCTGTTGGCGCGAAGGGCCTGGAGCTGATGGTGCAGGCCGTTGAGGAAGATCTTCCCATGGAGCCGGGCGCTGAAGTTTCCACCACGGGCATCGACGCAATCCTGATCACCGCTGACAACGCGGCTGACTACCTGGCATAAAATCCGAACGTTTCACTCCGACCATGCAGGCCCCGCCTGCATGGTCGGAATCTTAATGGAAAGATGCTGTGAGCGATGGGCATTGCGGCCCGGCCGGAATGTCTATCCTGCTGACAGCATCTGAAAAGTGCGCAGTCAAACGATTTTTTGAAGGGGGAGGACGCGATGGAGCCCATTGTCCAAATGAACGGAATCACCAAGCGCTTTCCGGGTGTCGTGGCGCTGGACCACATCAACTTTGATGTGAAGCCCGGTGAAGTCCACGTGCTGCTTGGCGAAAACGGTGCCGGCAAATCCACATTGATGAAGGTGCTGAGCGGCGCCTACACACCGGATGAAGGAACCATTGTTCTGAACGGAAAAGAATACAAACGCCTCACACCGCATTTGTCTGCGGAAGGCGGCATCAGCATCATCTATCAGGAATTGAGTGTGGTCAACTGGCTGGACATTCGTGAAAATATTTTTATGGGCCGTCTGCCCTGCAAAAAAGTGGGACCTGCTCACATGGTGGATTACGCCACCATGAACAAGCGCACAGAAGAACTTCTGGCAAAAGTTAACCTGTCTCACCGAAAGCCCACCACCAATGTAGGCGATTTGAGCATCAGTGAAAAGCAGATGGTGGAGATTGCCAAAGCAGTGGCATTCAACGCCAAGGTCATCGTCATGGACGAACCCACCTCTTCCCTGACCGAAGAGGAAGTGCAGAAGCTTTTCACCATCATTCGCCAGCTCAAAGAAGAGGGCAAAGGCGTTGTTTTCATCTCCCACAAGCTGTCCGAAATTGCTGAGATCGGCGACCGCATCACCATTATGAAAGACGGCGGTTATGTGGGCACGTATCAGGTTTCCGACCTGACCACCGATGACATGATCCGCCTGATGGTTGGGCGCGAAATCAAAGGTACTTATCAGCACGCACCGGAAGAACATTATCAGTTCGGCGATGTTCTCTTTGAATGCAAGCATCTCACCCGCAAAGACGGCCGCGTGAAGGACGTTTCCTTCTCCCTGCGCAAAGGCGAAATCCTCGGCTTCTCCGGCCTGGTCGGCGCGGGCCGCAGTGAGACCATGTGCGCCATTTACGGCGCCGCCCCTATCGCTTCCGGCGAGGTCTGGCTGAACGGCAAACAGCTGCACATCAAAAATCCGTACAGTGCGCTGCGCCAGGGAATTGGTCTTGTGACCGAGAACCGGCGCGAGACCGGATTTTTCCAAAACTTCAGCAACAAGCGCAACATTTCCATCGCCTATCAGCTGAAGAATTCTTCTCTGGATGGCATGGGCGGTATTACAAACGATGCTCTGGAGAAAAAAATCGCGGAAAAGCAGCGGTCCAAACGAGAAAACCCGGCCGGAGCCGGGTTTAAAAGCGATGCGGTTTTCCCCAAAGGGGAAAAAGGGTTACAGGATGGAAGACATCGGCACGAACGCGCGGACGGGAATGCCCTCAAGCTCCGTCTGCACATAGCCCCAGTCGCCAAAGCCGGCCAGCAGCGTCACCTGCGTGCCGCGCGGGAGCGTCGCAAGCGCCTCGGGCGCGTCGGAGAGCGGATCGTCGGTCAGCGGCGCGTCCTCCTCGATCATGACCATCAGCGCATCCTCAAAGCCCAGCTCGGCGGCTCCCTCCAGGCTGCTCAGCGCGGCGGCCTCGATCCAGCCGACCGGGCCGAAGGCCTCCGGCAAGCCGGCGGCGACCATCGCCCAGCAGTCATACTGGCCGAAGCAGACGAACGGCTCGCGCGTGTCGATCACGGCCTCGCCGTGGCGGTAGAAGCCCTGCGTCGGGCCGCAGTAGAGCGCGCATTCGCCGGATGCGTCCTGATCGGGCAGCACGACGGGCGTGAGCGTGCCAATTTCGAGGCTCTCCTGCGCCAGGGCGGGGAAGACGAGCAGCAGCAGCGCGAGCGCGAGCAGCGACGCGCGCTTCATCGTTAGCAAGGTGCGATTTTTCTTCAATGGAAAAACCTCCTTTCCTGCCTTCATCATAGCAGAAGCGGGCGGCTTTGTAAAGGGAGCAAAGCGGCGGCGGCTCAGGCGGAGGCATGCTTTCGGGGGCTGTGCATCCAGTCCGAGCGCAGGTAGTAGAGGGTGAAGACGAGGCTGCTGAGCGCCCAGGTGACCGGATAGCCGGAGGACACGGAGGTCAGCAAGGGGCGCAGCTGCGCCGCGAGGGTGACATAGGGCACGCGAATGACGCACCAGCACACCGCCATGACGAGCAGCGGCACCGTGCTCCTGCCCGCGCCGCGCAGCACGGCGGCCATCGCGTGGGAATAGGCGAGCAGGAAGAAGAAGGGCGTCGTCGTCCGCTGGTGCATGACGCCGAAGGCGATGACCTCCGGATCCTGCGCGAACAGGCCGATGAGCTTCGGGGAGAAGATGTAGATGAGCAGCGCGATGCTCTCGGCGATGGCCATGACGCTGCCCACGCCGATGCGCATGCCCTTTCGCACGCGGTCGTAGCGCTTCGCGCCGAGGTTCTGGCTGACGAAGGTGGTCAGCGCCATGTTGAAGCAGACGACGGGCAGGAAGGCGAAGCCCTCGATGCGCGAATGCGCGCCGCAGCCGGCCATCGCCGCCGCGCCGAAGGCGTTGATGTTCTTCTGCACGACGACATTGGCGATGGAGATGATGCAGTTGGAGAGGCCGGAGGGCACGCCGTTGCGCAGGATCTCCAGAAGCTCGCAAAGATGGAAGCGGATGCGGAGCGGATACACCCGGTAGTCGCGGTCGCTGTGCATCAGGCGAATGAGGCACAGCAGCATCGAGAGCAGCTGGGAGATCGCCGTCGCCGCGGCGGCCCAGGCGACGCCCCGGTGCAGGACGCCGACAAAGAGCAGGTCGAGCACGACGTTGGTGACCGAGGAGATGACCAGGTACTGCAGCGGATGGCGGCTGTCGCCGACGGCCTGCAGGATGCCCATGCAGATGTTGTAGAGGACGAAGGCCAGCGAGCCGAGAAAATACGTCCGAAAGTAGAGGATGGACTGCGGGAGCACGCTTTGAGGTGTGCCCATCAGCCGCAGCAGGACGGGCGTGACCGTCACGCCCACGGCGGTCAGCAGGCAGCCAGCGGCCAGGCCAAAGGCGAGCATCGTGTGAATCGTCCGCTGGACGCGGGGAATGTCGCGCGCGCCGTAGTAACGGGCGATGACGACGCCCGCGCCGCCGGCGACACCGTTGAAGAAGCCGACCATCAGCTGAATTAGGCTGCTGGAGGAGCTGACCGCGGCGAGGGCCTCGCTGCCCAGAAAGTTGCCGACGATCAATGAATCCGCCGTGTTGTAAAGCTGCTGGAAGAGATTGCCCAGCATCAGCGGCAGCGCAAAGGCGATGAGCTGCCGCGCAATCGGTCCGTCCGTCATCAGCGTCGAACGGGCCGGCCTGGTCGTGGAACGCATCAGAACCGATCCCTTTCTCATTCGTTCGCGCCCGGAAGCGCATTGGCATTATTATACGCCTTTTCCGCCGCGCAGGCAATGCCGGGAAGGGAGCGTCTTCGCGGCTTTTTTCGGCGGCGGACGGTTTGACGCGCGCGAAATAGGCGTTGCGTTCGGGGAGAAACACCTGTATAATGAAGGAACCGGCAGACTATGCAGGGGGAAAAATGCCGTCAGGCGGCCGATTACGGAGGAGCAGCACATGGAAGGAACGCGTTTTGATCAGGTCTACGAGACCATGCCGTGGCATAAGGTGGATACGGTGGTGTTTGACATCGGGAATGTCCTCATCCGGTTTGCGCCGGAGGACTTTCTTGAGCGCCTCTTCCCCGGCGACGCGGACAAGCAGCGCGCGATGCTCAGCCAGGTCTATCGCGGGCCGTACTGGCCGGAGTTTGACCGGGGCACGATCGAATACGAGGACGCCGCGCGGCGCCTGAGCGCGCAGTTCGGCGGCGCCTACGGGGACTACATGCACGCCATCACCGGCTGGATCGAGCTCAAGGAGCCCATCGAGGAGGGCTGGCGCGCCGCGGAGCGGTGCCGGCGCGCGGGCAAGCGGCTGCTCCTGCTCTCCAACTATCATCGCGTGGCGTATGCCCGGCTCAGGGAGAAATTCGCGGATCGCTTTGCGCTCTTTGACGGCGGCTGCATCTCCTGCGACTGCCACTACAACAAGCCGGAGCCGGAGATTTATGAGACGCTGATCAAAGGCTTTGATCTGGAGCCGGGCAGGACGCTCTTTATCGACGACACGATCCAAAACGTCGAGGGCGCGATGCGCGCGGGCATTCACGGCTTCCACATGGATGAAAAGGGCCGGATGGATCGTTTCTTTCTCTGAAGGATTGGAAAGCGGGCCGCGGGCGGACAGGCCGCGCGGCTTTATGGAGGCGAGAGAAGATGACAAACGGAAAGAGGGCGGCGCTGCTGGCGCTTTCGCTGGCGGCGGCGCTGGCGGTCTGCCCCGCGTCGGCGGAGACGGAGGCAGGCGCGCCTGCGATGCTGGGCGTGCAGGTCAGGGACACGCCCGCGCCGCAGACCCCCGTGCCAAAGACTCCCGTGCCGGCCGAGGCGACGGCTGCGGAGGCGACCTCCGGCGAGGCGGAGCCGATTACGCAGGAGCAGATTGAGGCGGCGGGCCTGGGCGAGCGCATCCTGATGCGCGGCATGGAGGGCGACGATGTCGTGCTGCTGCAGAGACGCCTCGCGGAGCTGGGCTATTATACGGGGGAGATCGACGGCGTCTTCGGCCTGGGCACGCGCACGGCGGTCTACGCCTTCCAGCGCGTCCACAAGCTCGAGAAGATCGACGGCAAGGTCGGCCCGGAGACGATCGGGCGGATGTTCGCGGAGGATGTCGTCGCGCAGCCGACGCCCACGCCCAGCCCGACGCCGACTCCCGAGCCGACCTCCGAGCCGACGCCCACGCCCGAGCCGACGCCTGTGCCGACGGCCACGCCTGACGCAGCCGGCGCGCCCTTTGCGCTGGAGGAGGCGGAGCTCTTCATCGATGACGTGCGCACGACGCTGATGCTCGGCGCCGGGGAGGACGGGGAGCGGCTCTATCCGCTCTGCGGCGTGATGGGCAAGCTGGGCTATGAATACGCGTTCGCCGCGGGCTGCTGGCAGCTCGTGCGGGAGGAGGACGGCAGCGAGATCGCCCTGATGACGGCGGGGGAGGATGGCCTGTGCGAGGGTGCGATGGGCTCCGCCGACGGCGTCGTCTTCCTGACGGATGAGGGAAGCCGCGTCTACGCCTATGCCGGGGAGGCCTGGGTGAGCGCGCCGCTGCTTGAGACGCTCGGCGTGACTGTGCTCGACGTGAACGGCACGCCGGTCATCCATTGATCCAGATGGCTGCGCCGGACAGATGAAGAACTTCGGAGCTGTCAGACCCAAAATCCAGATATTCCAATAGAGGCCTTGCGCCCGAAGGCTTCCAAAGGGCGATCGGAAAGCCTTTTGGCGGGGCGTTGGGGCAGAGCCCCGGGCTCAAAAAGCCCGATAAGCGCAGAAAGGCTTTTTGGAATGTCTGGACTTGGCCTGATAGCTTTGTTTTTTTTTGCGGTCAGGGAAATGCGGGGCGTTCAGGCAGGATTTGCCCCCGCCGGTGAAGAAAGAAAACACAGCTTACAGGCGCTGCAGGAGCGGCTGCTTCGGCGGCAGGCATACAGAAGGAGGCAATCCCATGATTCAATTCGGCACGGGCGGCTGGCGCGCCGTGATCGGAGACGGATTCACGCGGGCGAACATCCAGCGTGTCGCGCTGGCGCTGGCCCGGCGCATGAAGCGGGAGGGCGTGCAGGAGCAGGGGCTCTGCATCGGCTATGACCGGCGCTTTCTCAGCCGGGAATCCGCGATCTGGTTTTCGGAGGTCATGGCGGCGGAGGAAATCCGGCTGTTCTTTGTCAACCTCGCGGCGCCGACGCCGCAGATCATGTTCACCGTGAAGCACATGGACCTGCCCTACGGCGCGGCCGTGACGGCGAGCCACAACCCGGCGATCTACAACGGCATCAAGCTCTTCACGCGCGGCGGCCGCGACGCGACCGAGGATGTGACCGACGCCATCGGCCGGGAGGCCAACGCGCTGACGGACGGGGAAATCCGCACGATGCCCTTTGAGGAGGCGCTTGCCTGCGGCCGGGTGCGCTTCATCGATCCGCGCGACGCGTATCTGGATTCCATCATGGAGAAGATCGACATGGAGGCCATCCGTGCGCGTCGGCCGCGCATCGTGCTCGACCCGATGTACGGCGTGAGCCTGACGGGCCTGATGACGATCCTCTTCACCGCGCGCTGCGACGTCGACGTCATCAACGACCGGCACGACGCGTTCTTTGGCGGTCATCTGCCCGCGCCCAACCCGGAGACGCTGCGCGACCTGCAGGGCTCCGTCGCCGACCATCATGCGGACATCGGCATCGCGACGGATGGCGACGCCGACCGCCTGGGCATCATCGACGAGCGCGGGCGCTACGTCACGGCCAACGAGGTGCTCGTGCTGCTGTATGACTATCTGCTCAAGTACAAGGGCTGGAAGGGCCCAGCTGTGCGCAACATCGCTACGACGCACATGCTCGACCGCGTGGCGGCGGCCTTCGGCGAGACCTGCTACGAGGTGCCGGTCGGCTTCAAGCACATCTCCGCCGCGATGGATGCGCACGATGCACTCATCGGCGGCGAATCCTCCGGAGGCCTGACGGTGCGCGGCCACATCTCCGGCAAGGACGGCCTG
>SFHU01000130.1 GCA_004555535.1 Clostridiales bacterium | reverse complement strand
TCCCGCGATGAAACATCGTTCCAACGACAAGAGCTATTATAGCGCAATCCGGCGCATCTGTCAATAGCTCTTTTCAATTTTTTTCTTCCGCGCTCCGTTCCCGCCCGGCCCTTGCGAAATTCGCGCATCCCTGCTATAATGGGAGGCGACAACCGAATGGACTGTTCGAAACCATCCAGTCCTTAAACAAAACTATGGGCCGGGAAAGCGTGCTGCGCCTTCCCATGCGGCCTTGTGCCGCTTTTTCTTTGGCTTGTCTGTTTTGCCGCGGTTGAGCAAAATGACAAAGGAGACTTTTCCATGAACACCACTGTCCCTGCAGGAAACCGCACGGCCGTCCGCGTCCTCGCGCGCGGCGCGATCATCGCGGCGCTCTACACCGTGCTGACGCTGCTGCTCGCCCCGCTCAGCTACGGCGAGGTGCAAATCCGCTTCTCCGAGGCGATGACCCTCCTGCCCATCCTGATGCCTGAGGCCGTCCCCGCGCTGGCCATCGGCTGTCTGCTCTCCAACATCCTCGGCGGCTGCACGATCTTTGACATCGTCTTCGGCACGCTTGCCACGCTGCTGGCTGCGCTGTGCACGCGCCGCCTGCGCGAGCGCTTCTGGCTCGCCGCCATCATGCCCGTGCTCTTCAACGGCGTGATCGTCGGCGCCGTCATTCATTATTGCTATGCGCCGGTGCTCGCGCTGCCGCTGTGTATGCTCTTCGTCGCTGCCGGCGAAGCTGTTGCCTGCCTGATCGTCGGCCCGCTGCTCATCCGCGCCATGCGCCGCATTCCGGCCAAATATCTCGCCTGAGCCTGTTTTTTCCGCAAGTTCTTGACAATCGCGCCGTCGCGCGCTACTCTGTGTCTGTACGCATTGTACAGGCACTCAGCTTGTCGATATCTGCCGGTATTTCTCGTCTGGCATCCCCTTTTCAAAGAATTATGGGGATTGCTTTCTCTCCCTCCGGGGGAAAAAGCCCTTTTGTCGACGCTCTGTGTGTCTGTACGCATTTGTACGGACACTTTTTTCATGCCATCAATCCAGTCAGGAGGAATCCATTATGCGCATCGCTCTGATCAACGAAAACAGCCAGGCCGCCAAGAACGCAACCATCGAAGCCGCGCTCAAAAAGGTCGTCACCCCGATGGGCCACGAGGTCGACAATTACGGCATGTACGGCGTCGCCGGTGAGCCGTCCCTGACCTATGTACAGAACGGCATCCTCGCTGCCATCCTGCTCAACTCCGGCGCGGCGGACTACGTCGTCACCGGCTGCGGCACCGGCGAGGGCGCGATGCTCGCGCTCAACAGCTTCCCGGGCGTACTCTGCGGCCACGTCGTCGATCCGTCCGACGGCTACATGTTCGCGCAGATCAACGACGGCAACGCCGTCTCGATGCCCTTCGCCAAGGGCTTCGGCTGGGGCGCGGAGCTGAACCTCGAGTATACCTTTGAGAAGCTCTTCGGCTTTGGCAGCGGCAACGGCTACCCGGCGGACCGCGTCGTGCCGGAGCAGCGCAACAAGAAGATTCTCGACGCCGTGCGCGCACACACGCTCAAGGATCTGATCACCTGCCTCAAGGGCATCGACCAGGAGCTCGTGCGCGGCGCGGTCGCAGGCGAAAAATTCAGCGAGCTGTTCTTTGCTCACGCCAAGGACGAGGCGATCATCGCCTATGTAAAGGAGTTGCTGGCCTGATGCTGCTCAATCTGTCCTATCTGCGCTATCCCCTGCCGCCGGACGTGCAGCGGCTCTTTGAGGCCGGCGACCTTGCGCGCATGGAGCGCGTCATCGCGCTGCGCCTTGCGGACCCGCGCACGCCCGAATGCCTCAAGGATCGCCTGCGCTTCCAGCTCGAAATCGCCCGCGCACTTCCGGCCTCCTATCCGCTGACGCAGGAGGCCGCGCTGCGCGAGCTGCAGGCCGCCGTGCGCGATTTCAGCGAGGACGAACTCGAGGCCCTGCGCGACGACGGAACGCTCGACTGGCGCTATCTGAGCGGTGAAGTCCGCTTCAAGGACAACTGCGTCTCCAACCTGCTCAAGACGCGCCCGGCCTATGCCGCCCGCGCGCTCAACCCCGAGGTCCGCTCGGGCGCCGCGCGCAGGAACAAGGCGCTCGACGCGATGGTCGCGAAGATGAAGGCCCAGGGCGGCGTCCGCGCCCGCTTTGAGGTGCACGAGCAGATGACGGTCAAAAGCGACCGCCTCACGCCCGGCGAGACGCTGCGCATCCATCTGCCGCTGCCCGTCGTGGGCGCGCAGGTGACGCGTGCGTCCCTGCTCTCCTCGTCCCATCCCGCGACGTTCATCGCGCCGGAGGATGAGCCGCACCGCACGGTCTACTTTGAGCTGCCCTACGAGCCGGGCATGACCGTCAGCGCCGACATCGCCTACGAGATCGACGCCAAATACGTCGACCCGCAGCCTGAGGCCGTCTGCGCCGAGCAGCCCACCTTTGACACGCAGGAGCAAGAGCCGCACGTCGTCTTCACGCCCTATCTGCGCGCGCTGGCCAGGGAGATCGTCGGCGAGGAGACCAACCCGCTGCTTAAGGCCCGCCGGATCTACGATTTCATCACGACGCAGGCGGTCTACCGCTTCATGCCGCCCTATCTGACGGTCACGAACATCCCCGAGTATTTCCTCAGCGGGCAGCGCGGCGACTGCGGCGTGCAGGCGATCACGTTCATCACGCTCTGCCGCCTGTGCGGCATTCCCGCGCGCTGGCAGGCCGGTCTGTACACGACGCCCGAATCCACCGGCAACCACGACTGGGCACGCTTCTACGTCGCGCCCTACGGCTGGCTGTTCGCGGACTGCTCCTTCGGCGGCTCGGCTTACCGCGCGGGCAACACGGAGCGCTGGAATTTCTACTTCGGCAACCTCGAGCCCTGGCGTCTGCCGCTGTGCAGCGACTTCCAGCAGGAGCTCAATCCGCCCAAGCGCTTCCTGCGCCGCGACCCCTACGACAACCAGAACGGCGAAATCGAATCGCTTCACCGCGCGCTCGATCCCGACGAATACGAGACGGATAGCCGCATTCTGCGCTACGAGGAGCTGTAATCACACATAGCAACAAGGGTTCTTCACCCCAAAGAGGGGGAAGAACCCTTGTTTTCTATTTTGGGGTTAAACCCTGACTTTACAGGATCAGAGCCATTTCAATCGTAGGATGCTTCGCATCCTGCTCTGAAACTGCCTTTTTTTTGATTTCTATCACTACGTTGGGCTGCCGCCCAAACCCGCCAAGGGACTTCGCCCCTTGACCCCATGTTCGCTTCGCGACTCTCAAAACTATCCCTTTTTCGCCCTGAGCCTTCGCATCAGTCTGACCACGGGCGCCATCCTCGAGCGGAAGCGCTGCCCCGTTTTGCCCTCCACGAAGGCGCGGAAGCTCTCCGTGCGCTCGCCGAGCTGCTCCTTGGGGATCATGTAGCCGCCATACTGGTCGCGGAACAGATAAAAATAGCCCGCGTCCTCGCCCAGGCGGCAGACCTGCGCATAGGCAAGCGGCTCCGGGGACGCTTCTTTTCCCTCCAGCGCGTCGATCTGCATCGCCCGCTCGCCGAACGTGTATCGTGACGCGGGAAAGGGCATGCCCGATTCGCGGATCTGTTTGGCCAGCTTGTGCGCGGTGTGGTTGGCGGAGCTGTAGGTGCTCGTAACCAGATAGCAGCCATAGGCGATCAGCAGGATGCCCCACCAATCCTGAAAGCGGATGATGCCCGCGAAGACCGCAATCACGCTGAGCGCGGAGCGGGCAATCCGGTTGCCCCGGCAGAAGAGGTCATACTGCATGTGTGCAAGGGCCTCCAGGCTCTTTTCGTCGTGGCGCATGGTGACGCTGTAATCCATGGCAAGCGCTCCTGTCAGAAAGATGAAGGGCCCGGAAGGCAAGCCTCCCGGGCGCTTAAAAGTCCAATCAGCCCGGCCCGTAAAGCAGATCGGGCACGAAGGTGATGAGCGTCGGGCAGAACGTCAGCAGCAGCAGCACCGCGAACAGGCAGACGATAAACGGCCATACTTCCTTGAGGAAGTCCGATATCTTGCAGCCTGTGATGCCGCAGGTCGTGAACATCATGGAGCCAAACGGAGGCGTGATGCCGCCGATCATGATGTTGACCAGCGCGACGAGGCCGAAGTGGTAGACGTTGATGCCCAGCTGCAGGGCGACCGGCAGCAGCAGCGGCGTGATGATCATCAGCGCGGCGCCGCCCTCCAGGAACATGCCCATGATCAGCAGGATCACGTTGCACAGCATCAGGAAGATATACTTGTTCGTCGTCAGGTCGAGCACGGCCTTGGCGACGATCTTGGGCAGGTTGACCCAGGACATGTAGTTGCCAAAGACATTCGCCGAAACCATGATCAGCACGACGCTCGACGTGCCGGCGATCGTGTCCATCAGGATCGGGATGAAATGCTTGCGGAAACTGAGCTTCCTGTAAACGAAGCGGCCGATGATGAAGCAGTAGAGCACGGCCACCGCGCCGCCCTCGGAGGGCGTGAACATGCCAAAGCGCATGCCCAGGATGATGCCGAACGGGAAGAACAGCCCCCAGAAGGAGATGAACGCCTGCTTGAGCACATGTCTGACCGGCGGGAATTTGTCGCGGGTCGTCGGATAGTTGCGCTTCTTCGCGATGAGCGCCACGGTGATCATCATCGCGATGGACATGAGGAAGCCCGGGATATAGCCCGCGGCAAACGTGCGGCCCAGCGAGGCCTGCGCGATCAGCGTGAAGACGATCAGGTTGACTCCGGGCGGAATGACGGGCGTCGCCGCCGAGGAGGCCGCCGTGATGGCCGCGGAGAAGGCCTTCGAGTAGCCGCGCTTCTCCATCTCCGGCACGAGCATCTTCGACTGCATCGCGCAGTCCGCGTTCGCGGAGCCGGAGCAGCCGCCCATCAACATGCTCAGCAGGACGTTAACCTGCGCCAGACCGCCGCGCATGTGGCCGGTGACGCATTCGCAGAAGTCCATCAGCTTGTCGCTGATGCCGCCGAAATTCATGACCGAGCCGGACATGATGAAGAACGGAATCGCGAGCATCGAGAACGACTGCGTGGAGTTCATGACCTTCTGCAGGATCAGCCACGGGGCCGAGGTCGTGTCAATGAACAGGAAATAGAAAAACGTCGCGCCGAAGAGGGAATACACGATCGGCATGCCCAGGAAATAGAAGGCGAACACGAGAATAATCGGGACGATATCCAGAAAGCCCAGCGTCATGCGTTCTCGCCCTCCTTCCTCTTCTGCGCCCTTTCCTTGAGACCGGCGCAGAGCTTCTGACCCATGAAGTAGATGGAATAGATCGTCGAAAGGCCGAAGCCGATCGGCACGGCGATGCCTGTCCACCACTTGGGCACACGCAGCATGTCGGTCATGACGATTTTGATCTTTCCGGCAGGCGAAACGATCAGATGATAGACGTACTGCGAGCTGATGACCGTCAGCATGATCAGCACGAGCAGCTCCAGCACGGAGACGATGGCCTTGACGGCAGGCTTGGCCTTGCCCGGAAGCAGGTTGACGAGGATATCAACACCCAGATGGGAATGCCTGCGGTATGCGAATGCGCTGCCAATGAAAACGGTCCAGACAAACAGGCTGGTCACGACCTCCTCCGCCCAGCGAATCGGATTGTTGAAGAAGTATCGCATGAGCACGTTGGCATTGACGAGAATCACGCAGATCGTAAGCGTCACACCGGTGATGATTGCGTCAAGGTTTTGAAAGATGAGCTTGGGCGTAATCTTCTTTTTCATCGGCATACATCCTTACAGAGCGTCGGGCGGGCGGAGCCGCCCGCTTGAAGCAGGAAGACGGACTGCCCGAGGAGCGGCCCCGGGCAGTCCTGCAAAAGCGCATGGGAAAGCGATTACTTGGAGGCGCGATACTCCTGAATCAGGCTGACCAGCTTGTCCTTGAGCTCCGGATCCGCGCCGTACTCTTCGACGATCCAGTCATAGACGGGGGCGCAGGCCGCGGTGAACGCGTCGAGGTCAACCTCGTTCCAGGTGACGCCCTGCTCGGCGAGCATGGCCTTCTGGGTATCCTCGTCCGCCGCGCACATCTCCTGCTCCCACTTGCCGCACTCGACAGCGCACTCGTCGATGATCGTGCGCCACTTCTCGGGGATGGACTGATAGACGTTCTCCGGCATGAACAGCCAGCGGGTCGCGATCAGGTGGTTGGTCAGCGCGACCTTCTTGACGAGCTCATACGGCGCGCCCGCGCCGGCCAGCGTGGAGGTCGAGCCCTCAAAGCCCTCGACGACGCCGGAGGAGATGGCGGAGAGGCACTCGGTGAAGGACATCGGGGTCGGGATCGCGCCCAGGCACTCGACGGTCTTGGTGAACATGGCGGAAGAGGTCGCGCGCAGCTTCACGCCGGCGAGATCCTCGGGCTTCGTGATGTCGCGGTTGGTGACGACGGAGCGGAAGCCGAAGGAATAATGCGTATCCAGAATGTGGATATTCTCCTCGGCGAGGCGGGCGATGACGTCCGCGACGACATCGGAGGCCATGATGTAGTTGTATTCGTCGTCGCTGCTGTAGAGCATCGGGCCGATCAGCACGGCGGCGTCGCCGACGTAGTCCGCGAACAGGGAAGGCTCCTCAAGGCCCATCCACAGCGAGCCGTTGGCCGCCTGCGTGACGGAATCGCCGTAGCAGTCGAGCTCATTCTGGCCGTAATAGGTGACCGAGATATGGCCCTCGGTCCGCTCGGTGATCATGTCGGCCAGCTTCTGGGAGGCCTTGTAGTTCCACTCCGTGGGCTGGAACACGTTCGAGAACTTGATCTCGAGGTAGAAGTCGTCAGGGTTCTCCTCCGCCATGCAGACGCTCAGGGACAGCGTCAGCGCGAGGGCAAGCAGCAGCGCGAAGAATTTCTTCATGGTACAGCTCTCCTTTTGTCGGTTGTGTCCTATACCGGCTCGACCGCCAGCATAGTTATGTTAAGAATATTTTATTCGATTTATGCAATTTTGTCAATGATGGAATCTGTTTTTTTCGCTCTATTTATAACATAAATCGTGTGTTTTTAGCCCATCGGATTTGTCCGGCCTGTTTTTTTGTAAAGAATATGTTATATGGTTCCCTTTCTCCGTTTCAGCAATGCCCCGTTTCCTGCCCGCTCCCGGCCGCTCACCCCAAACGAGCATAAAAAAAAGACCGGTTTTTCCGATCTTCCTTTGCCGGGTGACAAGTCCGGCGATGCTGGTGGGGTCGATAGGGCTCTTTCTTGCGGCTCGACGCCGCTTCGGTCAGGGCGGCTCT
>SFHU01000024.1 GCA_004555535.1 Clostridiales bacterium | reverse complement strand
TGTCAAAACCGTGTCAAAAGTGAGCCAAAAATCCGACGTTGCGCGCTGTCACGCGCCGTTTTCCTCGTCAAAGCATTTCAGCAGGAAAGCGGCCATTTCCGGGTCATCGATGTAAAACATCCGCAGGTGCTTGAGATACTGGCGGCGGCGGGCGCGCTTTTCGCGCTGGAGGACTGCTCGCTCGACGGCGCTGCTCCCCGTGTTCATGAAGGCGTTGAGGCCCGTTCCCGGCTCTTGCGGCGCGCGGCGCTCAGGCGGCTTGTAGATCGTCCGCAACACGCGATCCCGGCGCAGGCGCTCAAAGGCCCGCAATTCAAGCTATCGCGCTCCCTCCGTGGTAATGCCCAGGTCGTGCGCAATCTGACCCAGCGTCTTGCCCTCCAGCCAATGCCCGCGCACAGCGGCGGCTTGCCGTCCCTCCAGCCGATCAACAGCGGCGCGCACATCCCGGCACAGTTCCTCGCGCTCGATGTCCTCCGTCATCGGCGGGAGCGTGTCGTCGGCAAGCAGGTCTTCCAGCGTGTCTTCTGTTTCGTCATTCAGGGGCGCGTCAAGCGATGTCGTGGCGAGGGCCGGGCGGTCAAGCCCAAGCGTCTGTCTGCACGCTCGGCGGACGAAGAAGGGCAGCAGCGCCGCAAATGCCCCGCGATCCGGGTCAAAGGCAAACGCCGCCGCCCGTACGCCGAGGAAAGCCGCTTGCAGCAGGTCGTCAAGGTCGACCGTTACAGAGGGGTGGTACTGGCGAACTGCGCAGAAGGCCAGGCGCTTTGTCTGCTCCCACAGTGCCTCCAGCGCGGTTGTATCGCCCTGCTGGAGGGCAAGAGCAAGTTCTTCGTTGGTCAAGGCAAGCGCCTCCGTCAAACAGGGTCGAATCTCCTCTTGCGTGCATTTTGGGCAATATTGCGGGAAACGCGATCTGTCACAAGGTCGCCCACGCGGCCAGCGCCCATGTAGACGCCCAAGCCGTTCAGCGTCTCGCGCATAGCATCGGCCACAGCTTCACCGATAGCCTGTGCGCTGGGTGCCTGTACGCTCATGCCTCCCGTTCGCCATGATGCCGCCTCGGCTTTTGTGAGCACCGCCTCGCCCTCGTGGAGACGGGCGAAGAAATTATCATACGGCACGTAGTCAAGGCCGACGGCTTCAGGTTTTGACTTGTTGAACAGCTTGCTAAGGCCGTCGAGTACTTTGACGCCGCCGTCGCCGAGCTGGGCGTCGATACCTTCACCTTCACCATGATCTACGGCAACAACGAGGGCGACGAGGTCGCCAAGGTCGCCCAGGCGATCAAGAGCCAGATCGAGGAGACCCTCCCGAATATCACCATCAACCTCCAGCCGATGACCAAGGCCGAGCGCATCGACAAGATGCAGAACGACAACTACGATGTCGCGCTCACCCGCTGGGGCCCGGACTACGCCGATCCGATGACCTACCTGGGCATGTGGATCACCGACAACTCCAACAACTACGGCTTCTGGAGCAACGCCGAGTATGACCAGATCATCGCGGACTGCACCACCGGCGCGTACATCTCCGATTACGACGCCCGCTGGGCCGCGATGTATGACGCGGAGACCCTCGTGATGCAGGAGGCCGTCATCGCCCCGCTGTACACGAAGTCCAACGCGAACCTGATCAGCGCGGGCGTCGAGGGCATCGAGTTCCACCCGGTCGCCCTGAACCGCGTGTACAAGAACGCCACCCTCCAGTAATCCGCAGATTACAGCAATCATCTCAGGCAGAGCGGTCTATCCCAAGGGCCGCTCTGTCTCTTGCTTCACGGGCGTTTCATCTCTCCCGGCGCTTCCGCCGCGCCGACATCGAAACGGCTGATTTCTCATTCCTCAAGGAGCCGGATTGTATGACAAAATATGTCCTCAAGCGGGTCGGCATGGCTCTGGCAACCCTGCTGATCATCATCTTCCTCCTCTTCGTGCTCGTGCGCATCATGCCCGGCAATCCGTTCCCCGCGGAGCGGATGAACGACCAGCAGATCGCCAACAAGCGCGCTGAGATGGGCCTGGACGACCCCATTCCCGTCCAGTTCTACAACTACATGGTCAAGCTGCTCCACGGCGACTTTGGCAACGGCACCTCGCTGTACAACGGCGCGCCGATCAAGACCGTGCTCTCCACCTGCGTCGCCAATTCCTTCCGCATCGGCGGTATGGCCGTGCTGCTGGGCACGATCGTCGGCCTGCTGCTGGGCATCTGTGCCGCGCTCAACCGCGGGCGCTTCCTCGACGGCTTCTGCACGGTCGTCTCCATCCTGGGCGTCTGCGTTCCCTCGTATGTCTTTTTGATCTTCCTGCAGTACAATTTCGCCTACAAGATTCCGCTTCTCCCCTATTTCTTTGATTCCACGAAGTTCCTCAAGTCCTCCGTCGTGCCGGTCGTCTCCATGAGCCTGTTCACGATGTCGACCATCGCGCGCTTCACGCGCAACGAGATGGTCGAGGTCATCGACAGCGACTACGTCCGTCTGGCTGAATCGAAGGGCCTGTACGGCGGCAGCCTCGTGCGCCGCCATGTGCTGCGCAACGCGCTGATCCCCATTGTGACCGTGCTCGCCCCGCTGGTCGTCGATCTGCTGACCGGCGCGCTGGTCGTCGAGAAGATCTACGGCATCAACGGCATCGGCAAGCTGATGGTGGACGCCATCGCGGGCGAGGGCGTCGACTACAACTACGTTCTCGCGCTCGGCATCCTGTATTCGTCGCTCTATATCGGCATCATGCTGGTCGTCGACATCCTCTATGGCGCGCTGGATCCCCGCATCCGCGTCGCGGCGAAGGGAGGCGCGGATGAATGAAGAAGACCATTCTGGCCGTTGCGCCGTCCGACTATACGCCCGTAGCGGGCGACTTTGAGCTGCTTGATCAGCAGGATATTCAGACCGACAAGAACTTCGCCTCCCAGGGCTACTGGAAGGGCGTCGCCATTCATTTTTCGCGCAACCGCCGCGCCATGGTCGGCCTGGTGATCGTCGTGCTGATGATCCTGCTGGCGATCTTCGGCCCGATGCTCAGCGGCTACCGCTATGATGAGATCGTCTCCGCGCTCAACGCGAAGGGCCGCAAGAAGGCCGCCGTCGGCATCTCGCCGCGCATCCCGGCCATCCATGAGCTGGTGACCGGCTCGCCGTATGACGACATCTACGCCGACAAGGCCTTCCTCTTCGGCACGGACGACCTGGGCCGCGACCTCTGGACGCGCACCTGGTACGGCGCGCGCGTCTCGCTGCTCATCGCCTTTATCACGATCCTGATCGACATGATCATCGGCATGAGCTACGGCCTGCTCTCCGGCTACTTCGGCGGGCGGGTGGACAACGTCATGCAGCGCTTTGTCGAAATCGCCAACAGCATACCCCGACTGGTGATCGTCTCTGTGCTTGCCATCTTCATGAAAAAGGGCATCGGGCTGGTCATCGTCGCGCTGCTGCTGACGGAGTGGATCGGCATGAGCAAGATCGCCCGCGCGGAGATGCTCAAGATGAAGGAGCAGGAATACGTGCTCGCCAGCCGCACGCTCGGCGCAAGCAATACGCACATCATCTTCAAGGAGATCCTGCCCAATACCATCGGCCCGATCATCACGCAGGTAATGTTCTCCATCCCGACCGCGATCTTCACCGAGGCGTTCCTGAGCTTCGTCGGCGTGGGCATCGTGCTGCCGCAGTGCTCCATCGGCACGCTGATTGAGGACGGCTTCAACAACATCACAACGCTGCCCTATCAGATTCTGCCGCCGATCGCCGTTCTCGCGCTGCTGATGCTCGGCTTCAACTTCATCGGCGACGGCCTGCGCGAGGCGCTGGCGCCGAAGCTCGAGGACATGTGAGAAGGAGGGGGATTCGATGCAAGCCAACAAAACAATCCTGCAGATCAAGAATCTGGATATCTCCTTCCGCACCAATGCCGGCGTCGTCCACGCCATCCGCGGCGTGAACCTGGACCTGCAGAAGGGCGAGACCGTCGCCATCGTCGGCGAGTCCGGCTCCGGCAAGTCCGTGACGATGAAGGCGGCCGTCGGCCTGCTGGACAGCAACGCCACGGTCAACAGCGGCGAGATCCTCTACACCTACACGGACAGGGACGGCAGCGAAAAGACCGTCGACCTGCTCCGGCTGACCAAAAAGCAGCTGCGCACGGAGTTCAACGGCCAGCGCCTGGCCATGGTCTTCCAGGACCCGATGACCAGCCTCGACCCGACCATGACCATCGGCAAGCAGATCATGGAGACCATGATCCTGCACAAGAAGATGACCAAGGAGGCCGCAAAGGCCCGCGCGCTCGAGCTGCTGAATCTCGTGGGCATCACGGACGCGGAGAAGCGCTTCCGCAACTATCCGCATCAGCTCTCCGGCGGCATGCGCCAGCGCGTCGTCATCGCTATAGCGCTCTCCGCCGACCCGGACATCCTCATCTGCGACGAGCCGACGACCGCGCTGGACGTCACCATCCAGGCCAAGATCCTCGAGCTGATCAAGGAGATTCAGCAGAAGATGCACCTCTCCGTCATCTATATCACGCACGATCTGGGCGTCGTGGCGAAGGTCGCGGACTATGTGAACGTCATGTATGCCGGCAAGATCGTCGAGGTCGGCAACGTCGAGGAGATCTTCTACGAGCCCTGCCACCCCTACACGTGGGGCCTGCTCTCCGCCATGCCCGACCTGGAGACCGACGACGACAGGCTCTATTCCATCCCCGGCAGCCCGCCCAACCTGCTCCATGAGCCTGTCGGCGACGCCTTCGCCGCGCGCAACCGGTTTGCCCTGGCCATCGACAAGAAGGCCGAGCCGCCGCTGTTCCAGGTCTCCCCGACGCATTACGCGGCGACCTGGCTGCTGCATCCGGACGCGCCCGACGTGCAGATGCCGCCGGAGCTCACCGAGCGCCTCGCGCGCGCAAGAAAGGAGGCGGCGAAGTATCTATGAGCGAACCGCTGCTGAGCGTACAGAATCTCAAACAGTATTTCCCCATCTCCCGCTCCTACACGGTCAAGGCCGTCAACGGCGTCTCGTTTGACATCTATCCCGGCGAGACCTACGGCCTGGTCGGCGAGTCCGGCTCCGGCAAGACGACCATCGGCCGCAGCATCATCCGCCTGTACAACCCGACGGAGGGCAAAATCACCTTCGGCGGCCGGGAAATCTCCGGCAGGATGGACGCCGCCACGCGCGCCATGCTGCGCACGGACATGCAGATGATCTTCCAGGACCCGATGGCAAGCCTCAACCCGCGCAAGAAGGTCGGCGATATCATCGGCGAGGGCCTCGACATCCATCATCGCGCCGCCTCGAAGGCGGACCGCGAGGCGCAGATCGGCGAGATGCTGCGCAAGGTCGGCCTCTCCCCCGAGCATGCTGTCCGCTATCCGCACCAGTTCTCCGGCGGCCAGCGCCAGCGCGTGGGCATCGCGCGCGCGCTGATCATGCATCCAAAGCTGATCATCGCGGACGAATGCATCTCCGCGCTGGACGTCTCCATCCAGGCCCAGGTGGTCAACCTGATGAAGGACATTCAAGAGGAGACGAAGTGCGCGTATCTGTTCATCGCGCACGACCTGAGCATGGTCAAGTACATCTCCGACCGCATCGGCGTGCTGCACCTGGGCTACATGGTCGAGTCCGGCACGAAGGAGGAGATCTTCTCCAACCCGATTCATCCCTATACGCGCAGCCTGATCTCCGCCATCCCGCATCCCAATCCCGTCGTCGAAAAGCGCCGTACGTCCCTGACCTATGACTACGCGACCAGCGGCATCGACTACGCCAAGGGGACGGAGCACTCGGCCGGCGGCACGCATAAGGTGCTGGCCACGGACGAGGAATTCGCCGCGTGGATGAAGGAGTCCGCCCCAGTCGATTAATACTGTTCTCAGATCGCAACGGACCCTGCGAGTTTCCCGGATCGGCAGCCCAACGTCACCCCATATTGCGAAGCCACGTTCAAGGTTGTCGGGGAGCGAAGCGATCCCTGACGGTGAATTCACACCGGCTCAGATTGAACAGTATAAGGCCTCAACACAAAGGGAGCCCCGCCGCATGGCAGGACTCCCTCTTTCTGTTTCTTTTTCGTGCAGGATCATTCCCCGCGCCCGATCTCCACGCGCGTCGTCCCGCTGGTCAGCGCGATGCCGTCCCGGGCCAGCTCCTCGCGCACAGCGTCGAGCAGCGGATAGTAGACGTCCCAATAGCGCTGCGACGGCATCCAGACGCGCAGCAGGAACGTCACGCCCGTCTCGCCGTATTCGCTGACGGCGGCAAACGGGGCCTTTTCCCCCTCCTTGACGACGTCAGGCATCCGCTGCCCCGCGCGCCGCAGCGCCGCCGTCACGGCCGCGTTTTCGTGCGCATAGCCCACACGCACGGTCACGTCCATGCGCCGCAGCGGGCTCTTGTAGTGGTTTGTGATGCGCTGGCCCGCCAGCTCCTGGTTGGGCACGAGCACGAGCTTGCCGTCCGGCATGACCAGATGCGTGTACATCAGGTCGATGGATTCGACCTCGCCCTGTGCCCCGGTCAGCTCGATATAGTCCCCCGCCGCGAAGGGCTTCGCCGTGAGGATCACCATGCCGCTGACGACGTTGGCGAGCACATTCTGGATCGACAACGAAATCGCCAGGGCGAACAGGCTCAGCAGCGCGACCAGCGACGTGACCGGCACGCCGAGCTGACCGGCGACCATCGTGCCCAGCACGATGTAGAGCACAATCTGCGCGGCGGAGTGCAGAAAGCCGGAGAGTGCCCTGTCCAGCGGCAGGCGCTTAAGCGCCCGCGCCGCCAGATGCATCAGGATGCGGATGGCCACAATGCCGATCAGCAGCGTCACCCCTGCGCTGACCCAGCCCTCAAAGGAGACCTTGTCCAGCGCCTGCGCGACGGCCTGCGCGTCGATCGCCTGCGCGTCCATCATCGTCGTTTCCGTCAAAAACACCTCCGTTCTGTACCGAATTGCGTTCGGGTTGAGAACGATAGGGCTGCCGCCCTATAACCTGCCCGAGGGAGAACGTCCCTCGGACTCCCTTCTTCGCTTCGCATGCGTGAAAGCAGCTAAGAATCAAATCAGAATTACAGCCTGATCAGCTCATACTCGCGGCTGCCCAGGCCGATCTTTTCCGCATGCTCCAAGCAGCTGCGCCATTCGGATTCCGGCGTAGAGTTGGTGAACGGGTCGCCCCAGTCCGCGAAGCCCGGCTTTTTGAGGTTGTCGGCGAGCTGGCTGTTGGCCATCGGGCTGGCCTGCATGCACAGGTCGACGCAGGCCTGATCCAGCGCCAGCGGGTCAAACGAGGCGAGCATGCCCAGATTCGGCAGGATCGGCGCGTCGTTCTCGCAGTGGCAGTCGCAGTTGGGCGAGACATCGACGATCAGCGAGATATGGAAGCCCGGCCTGCCGTCGACGACAGCCTTCGTGTATTCCGCCATGCGGCAGTTGAGCAGCGCGTTCGCGTCGTCGTTGTCAAACTCGATCGCGTCGAAGTTGCAGGCGCCCAGGCAGCGGCCGCAGCCGACGCAGTTCTCCTGATTGACGTGCATCTTCCGGCTCGCCTCGTCAAAGACGAGGCCGCCGTTGGCGCATTCCCGCTGGCACTTGCGGCAGCCGCGGCACAGGTCCTGCGCGATATGCGGCTTGCCGCTGGAATGCTGGTCCTTTTTGCCTGCGCGGGAGCCGCAGCCCATGCCGATGTTCTTGATCGTGCCGCCAAAGCCGGTCATCTCATGGCCCTTGAAGTGCGTCAGGCTGATGAAGACGTCCGCGTCCATGATCGCGCGGCCAATCCTCGCCTCCTTGACGTATTCGCCGCCCGCGACCGGCACGGCGACGTCGTCCGTGCCCTTGAGGCCGTCGCCGATGAGAATCGGACAACCGACGGTCAGCGGCGTGAAACCGTTCTCCCAGGCGCATTCGAGGTGCTCCAGCGCGTTCTTGCGGCTGCCGGGGTACATCGTGTTGCAGTCGGTCAGAAAGGGCTTGCCGCCCAGCTCCTTGACGACCTCCACGACGGCACGGGCGTAGTTCGGGCGCAGATAGCTGATGTTGCCCAGCTCGCCGAAGTGCATCTTGATGGCGACGAACTTGCCGTCCATGTCGATGCTGCCGATGCCGGCCTTGCGGATGAGCTTCTTGAGCTTGGCAGGCAGCCCGTCGCCGAACGGAACCGTCCTGAAGTCCGTGAAATACACCTTTGCCTTTTCCATCATGATTTCCTCCTCCCGGAAATTCAAAACATGCGCATTCCTGTCTGTATGTCAAAGCGCGACAAACGCCATCGACAGCGCCAGCATCAGCACGAGGCTGACGGCGATGGACGCCGAGTTCGTGAAGCTGGCCAGCGCCGTGTCCGAATGGCAGCGGTCCGTGTAAATTGGCGCGAGGCTCGACAGCGGCGCGAAGCAGATGACCGCCAGCGTCTGGCGGATGACAAGCTCAAAGGGCGTGCAGAAGTACACGAGCAGCGCGAAGACCGCCGCGAAGGCATAGCGCCAGAGCAGCTCGCGCGCCGTCTCCTTCAGCAGCGCCTTGTCGCCCGCCGGCTCGAACATCATGCCGATCATCAGCATCGCGACAAAGGCGTTCGCCTGCCCCGCAGGCCGCGTGAGCTCGAAGAGCGCATGGGGCATCGGAACGTTCAGCGCCGCGAGCAGAATCATCACCATGTAGGTATCAAACGGCACCGATTTGAGAAACTTGAGCAGGATGTCCTTCGCGCTCTCCCTCGTCTCGCCGCCCGTGTGCAGCAGCGTCGAGGTCATCGCGTAGGAGCCGCCCGTCATCATGACGGCGTTGCCCGTGTCGAACATGCAGGCGGCCACGGCGCCCGCGCTGCCAAAGAAGACCTGCACCAGCGGCAGCGAGAAGCAGCCGATGTTGTAGCCGCCAATGTTGAGCATCCGGTAGGCGCGCAGGCGGGTCTCGTCCCGCCCTGTCGCCAGATACATGACCAGCATCGGCACAAACGCGCACAGGAAGCCGATGCCGACGATCAAAAACAGCTTGCCCTCGCGCACAAAGCCGTCAAAGGCCTGCACAATGGCGCAGGGCAGCGTGATGTTGATCATGATTTTGGAGATCAGCCGGTGATCGTCGCGGCCGAAGAAGCCGGCACACTTGAGCAGATAGCCCATCGCGATGACGAGCACATAGGACAGGGGCTTGAGCATGATAGCCATTTGTGTTGATCCTTCCAAAGGTTAGCGATAAAAAGAATCCCGGGGAAGCCTCCCCGGGAAATTTTGCTTAGCCCTCGACGGCCTCTTTGAGCACCTTGCCCGGCTTGAACATCGGGGAGCGGCGCGCGCCGATCTGAATCTCCTCGCCGGTCTTGGGGTTGCGCGCCTTGCGCGCCGGACGCTCCTTGACCTCAAAGGCGCCGAAGCCCACGATCTGGACCTTCTCGCCATTCTTGAGGCTCTCGGCGATGATATCGCTCATCGCGCACAGGGCGGCCTCAGCATCCTTGCGGGTCAGACCCGCCTTCGCGGCGATCGCCGCGCTCAGTTCGTTCTTGTTCATGATGAAAAATATCCTCCTTCAACAACGCCCGCGCGCGTGCTGCGCGCCGCTTTGCGTCAATCGCTCAAAATCGCGATTAAGACATATTCTACATGGTTTCCGCCTTTCATGCAAGGGGGAAGACGCATTTTTTGAGAATTTTCCTGTTCTCTCAACGGTTTTTTCCCGCTCCGGCGGCGTCCCTGAGTCTTCTGGCCGTCGCGGTGCGCAGCGCAGTTTCCGCGTCGAGCCCCAGCGCCTGCGCCAGATGCGCGCAGGCGGCGAGCGTTTCGCCCAGCGCCGCCTCATCCCTGCGCTCCCCAAGCCGGCGGACGGCCTCCCCGAGCGCCTCGAGCGCATCCCCGTCCGTCATAGGCGCGTCGCCATCCAGGCGCTTGGCGATCTTCTGTGCGCGCATCAGCGCGGGCAGCGAGGCCGGCACGTCGAGCGCGCGCTCCAGCGGCGTCTGCTCGCCGCGCTCCCGCCGCTTCGCGTTTTCCCAGACGGAGCCGACTGCCTGCGCGCTGTCCGCCCGGGCGCGGCCAAAGACGTGCTCATGCCGCGTGATCATCTTGTGCGCCACCATGCTGGTGACGTCGCGATCGGTGAAGTCCCTGTGCTCCGCGCCGATGGCGCTGTTGAGCACGACCTGCAGCAGCACGTCGCCCAGCTCGTCCGCGATCTTCATCGGATCCTCGCCGTCCATCGCCTCGGCGGCCTCGCAGGCCTCCTCGATCATGAACTGGCGCAGTGTGTGGTGCGTCTGCGCCCTGTCCCAGGGGCAGCCGCCGGGGCCGCGCAGCCGTGAGATGACCTGCACAAAGTCCTCGTAGCTCGCCCGGGAGCGCTCGTAGACGCTGACCGCCGGCACGAGTACAGCCGTCCTGTGGTCGTAATGGCTCTGCCTGTCCAGCTCGCACAGCGCGATGGGCCGCGCCTCGGCAAACGGCTCCGCCGCGTTTTCAAGGAAATACACGGTCATCCCGTCGTCAAACAGGTCGCCAAGCCAGAGCTTGACGTCGGAGGCCAGGCAGCGGTTGTCGATCTCCGTGACGACCTGCGGGCAGTCCGCCTGCACGCGCAGCGCGTCGACTGACAGCGCCGTGACCGTGCGCAGGTTCTCCGTATTGACGCCATAGGGCAGCACGGCGCAGGCCGCGTTTTCCGCAAGCGTCACGCCGCCCTGTACGCGCAGCGCGATTCCCTCGGGCAGCGCCTGCGAAAGCGCGCGGACGGTCGCGTCGTTTGCCGGCTCGCTGACAGCGTAGCAAAGCGCCTCCGTCTCCGAGGCCCGGGCGATGAGCGCCTTTGCCGCCAGCGCGCAGAGCTCGTCAAAGTCCTCGCTCTGCTCATAGAGCGCGTCGAGCGTCTCAAAGGCGACGCCCTCCCGCTCAAGCAGCTCCGCCGCGGCATGGCGGCGCGTGCGCAGCACGAGCACCTTCGCCGTGCGCATCGCGGTAAGCGCCCCGAGCGTCAAAAGCTCGCCCGAGTCCGGCCCGAGCGAGAGAATAGTGATCGTTTTCATGCCTTGTTCAGTACGCTTTCGATGATGAAGCGCGGACGGCGCTTCGTCTCGTTGTAGATCTTGCCGATGTATTCGCCGATGATGCCCAGGCCGAGCAGCTGAATGCCGCCCAGCAGCCAGATGGAGCCCATCAGCGACGTCCAGCCCGCAGAGGTGTGCCCGGCGAGCTTGGAGATCAGCGCATAGAGCAGCATGACCAGGCTGATCAGGAAGACGACGACGCCGGTGGAAAACACCAGCCGGATCGGCTTGACCGAGAAGGAGGTGATGCCGTCGGCGGCAAAGGCGATCATCTTCTTGAGCGGATACTTGCTCTCGCCCGCGAAGCGCTCCGCGCGCTCATAGGAGACCGTCGTCCACTTGTAGCCGATCTGCGGCACGATGCCGCGCAGGAAGAGGTTGACCTCCGAGAACTGCGCAAGCCCCTCGACCGCGCGACGGCTCATCAGCCTGTAATCCGCGTGGTTGAAGACGATGTCCACGCCCAGCGCCTTCATGACCTTGTAGAAGCCCTCCGCCGTGAAGCGCTTGAAGAAGGTGTCCTTCTCGCGCTTGCTGCGCACGCCGTAGACGATCTCGTAGCCCTCGTGGTAGGCGTCGACCATCGCGTCGACGGCGTTGATATCGTCCTGCAGGTCGGCGTCCATCGAGATGATCATGTCCGCGTAGTTGACGGCGGTCAGCAGGCCCGCCAGCAGCGCGTTCTGATGGCCGCGGTTTCGCGAGAGGTTGACGCCGGAGAACATCTCCGGCTCCTGCTCGTGCAGGCGGCTGATGATCGGCCAGGTCTGGTCGCTGGAGCCGTCGTTGACGAACATGACGCGGCTGTGCCCGCTGATCTTGCCCGCCGCCCGCAGCGCGTTCATCTTCTCGCGCAGGCGCTTGCTGGTCTCCGGCAGCACGGCCTCCTCCTTGTAGCAGGGAATCACAATGTACAGCGTATTCTTTTCGTTCATCGGTATCCCGTTCCTTTCGTCGTTCCTCGGAAGCGCCGCGTCAGCGGGCGTTCTGCTGCCCCTGCCCGAGCAGGCTGTCGCGCAGGGCGGCGAGCTCGCTGGCGCTGCGGGAAAGCGCCGCGGCAGCGCCGCTGAGCATCTTGTCCGTCTGCACGCAGGCCTGGCTGTAGATGCTGTCCGCGTCCTTCTCCGCACGCTCGCGGGTCTCCATCGCGTAGGCCTGCGCGCGGCGGGTGATCTCGCTCTCCTCGACCATGCTCTGCGCGTTCTGCTGTGCTGCGAGCAGCACCTGGTCGGCGCGCATCTTCGCGTCCGCGAGCATCGCGTCGGCGGCGCTCTGCGCGTTCTGGCGCGTCGCGCGGTCGTAATCGTCGGCCTCCTTCTGCACGCTCTCCTTGAAGGCGTTCGCGTCGGCGACGGCCTTCTTGTAGACCGTCTCCGCCTGGTTGGCCGTCTCCTCAGCCGCCCGGCGCGCGTCCTCCATGATCTGCTGGCTGCGCTGCATGATGTCCTGCGCCTGCAGGACGGTCTTGGGCAGCGCAATGCGCAGCTGGCTGATCAGGTTGCCGATCTCGTCGACGCTCACGACAGCCATGCCCTTGCTCAGGGGAATCCTGCGCCCCTCGGAGAGCTTCTGCTCGATCAGGTCGAGGACGCGCTTGGCCTGCGCGATGCTGTCGCTCCCGGCCGTCTGTTCCCTGCGGTAGGTGCGCTCGGGCGCGCGCGTCTCCTCCTGATTCATCTGCTCTCTTTCGTCCATGCGTCTTCCTCCTTCTCTCCCCCGCGGACCCATGCCGCGCGGATGTCCTGCGCCGTTCCCGGGGGAACCATGCGCCCGATATCGCCGCCGAAGGCCGCAACCTGCCGAACGACGCTCGAGGAGAGGTATGCCACGTCCTCCGAGGTCGTCATCAGCAGCGTCTCCACGCCGCCGAGCTGGCGGTTGATCTGGGCCATCTGGTATTCCGCTTCAAAGTCGCCCAGCGGGCGAACCCCGCGCACGACCGCGTCCGCGCCCACCTGCGCGGCGCAGTCGACGAGCAGCCCGCCGTGCGCGATGACGCGCACGTTGCCGATCCCCGCGCAGGCGCGCTCCAGCAGCTCCACCCGCTTTGTCACGGGGAAAGCGCCCGCCTTGTCGGGGTTGTGCATCACGGCGACGACCAGCGTCTGGCACAGGCGGCTGGCGCGGCGGATGATGTCCATGTGTCCGTTGGTCACGGGGTCAAAGCTCCCCGGATACAGCAGCGTCTTCACGGCGTATTCTCCTCTGTCTGCGCGCGGCGCACGAAGGTGATCTGGGTGTCGCCATAGCTGCGCAGGTCGAAGGCGTCAAAGCGCGCGTCGAGCATCGGCGCGCAGCCGCGCCTGTGCTCCACGACCAGCAGAAACGCCGGCGCCAGCAGTCCCCTGTCATAGAGTTCCGCGCACATTTCCCCGGTATTCTCCATTCTGTACGGCGGGTCGATGAAAACGACGTCGAACACCTGGCCCTCGCGCGCGAGCAGCTCGATGGCCGCGCGGTAATCCCGCGCGATGAGGCGGCACTGCTCCTGCATCCGCGCGGAGGCGATGTTCTTCTGTATCGCCGCGCAGGCCGCGCGGTCCATGTCGATCAGCACGGCGCTTTTCGCCCCGCGGCTGACCGATTCGAGCGACAGCGCGCCCGTGCCGGCAAACAGATCGAGCACGCGCGCATCCTCCACGTCCCAGCGGATGATGTTGAACAGCGATTCGCGCACATAGTCCTGCGTGGGCCGCGTCTTCGCCCCCGCCGGCGCGACCAGCGTCCTTCCGCGCGCCTGGCCTCCGATGATTCGCATACCCGCCTCCGTCCGTTCCTGCGCCGCGTTTTTGCCGCGGTCAGTCCGTTGATTATAACAGATTTTTCCCGTCTTTTCAACCCTGCGCGGGGCCGCGCGGCGCTCAGATCAGCTCCTTGCGCTTCTTCTGGTCGTCCTGCGCCTTGTGGCCGTAGTGCACGTCCCCGCCGCCGCCGACGAGCTCCTCGGCCAGGTGGCTCTTCTGTGCCTTGCGCACGGCGACCTTCTTGGCCTTGCGGTTCATGGCGACCTCTTTGGCGCTGTGCGCCGGGCCGCGCAGATATCCGATCACATAGGCGATCGGATACGTCGCGATCATCAGCGGCGACAGGCGGTCAATCGCCGCGCTCATCGTCAGCGGATCCTCAAAGAGGTTGATGAAGATCAGCTCCAGCAGCCGCACGAGCACGCGAAGAATCTCATAGACGCTCACGCCCGCCTGCTGCGCGTAGGCCGCCAGCGGCGCCATGACGTCCGAGCGCGCGCTGTAGCCGGAGGTCAGCCAGGCCGGCAGATCCTGCAGGGTATAGGTGTATTCCCGCGCCGTTGCGGCGATGAACGCCGCGAGTAGCAGCGGCAGGCCGTAGACGCACAGCGACGCGCAGACGGCCTTAAGCGGATGATAGCAGCCGGAGTCGCCCTCGGAGGGCGTCTGCCCGGCGTGGAGCGCGCGCTCATAGGCGCGGCTCGCCTGGGCGTCGCCAAGGCCCTTGGACAAGCCCTCGCTGTAGTGGATGAGCAGCAGGCCCGCCACGATGAGCAGCGAGAGCACCGCGCGCAGCCAGTAGCTGCCGATGGACTGCAGCGCGCTGAACATCAGCCCCAGCACCACCGTCGCCACGGTGATGCTCAGCAGCTTGAGCGCCATGGAGGGCACCTGACGGCCCCACCTGCTCGCGCGATGCAGCGGTTTCTTCTTCTTTTTGGCGTTCTGCTTCTTCGCAGCAGGTTCGTTCCGGGTCATCGTCCGTTCCTCCCGTCAATCTGTTCTGTGTGTTTCCGGGCATGCAGGCCCGGCGCTTCGGTGACGCCCGAGGGCGTGACAATCAGGTCCATCTTCTGGTCGTGCGCCTGTGCCGGCACGCGGTCAAGCAGCGCAAAGTCGTGGCAGACGCCCACGCGAAGGGCGTCCGTCCGCGGCAGAAAGCGGTCGTAATAGCCGCCGCCCTGCCCAATCCGCCCGCCGTCGCGGTCAAAGGCCGTTCCGGGGACGAGAATGACGTCGATTTCCTCCTCCGCCAGCACGGGGCAGTCATCGCCGGGCCCGGGGATGCCGTATTCGCCGGGGACCAGCGCATGAAGGCTGCGCACGAGCCGCGCCGTCATCCGCCCCGGCCCCTCGCAGCGCGGCAGGGCAAGCGCCCTGCCCCCGTCAAGAAGCCGCAAGAGCAGCGGCTGCAGCGAAATCTCACCGCCGCAGGCCATGTAGGCCATGACCGTGCGCGCCCGCCCGAGGCAGGGCAGCGCAGACAGATGCGCGCAGACGGCGAGCGACGCCGCCCGCTGCTGCGCCTCATCCAGCGTCCTTCTCCTTTGGCGCATGTTCTGCCGCAGCGCCGTCCTTTCGTCCTCAGGCATGGAGCCACACGCGCGGCACGCGCGCCGAGGGCGAGCAGAGCACCTCGTAGCTGATCGTGTCCAGCCAGTCGGCCATCTCCTGCGCGCTGATGCAGTCCTCTCCCTGCGCGCCCAGCAGCACGACCTCATCGCCCACCTGCGCGCCCGGGATGTCCGTGACGTCCACCATGATCTGATCCATGCACACGCGCCCGAGAATCGGCGCGCGCTGCCCGCGCACGAGCACGCAGCCCTTGCCCGACAGGCCGCGGCGGTAGCCGTCCGCATAGCCCACCGGCACGGTCATCACGCGCGTGTCGCGCGAGGCCGTGAACGTGCCGCCGTAGCTGACCTGGTCGCCCGGGGCGATGGTCTTGACATAGACGGCGCGCGTCACCCAGCGCATCGCGGGCCAAAGTCCCTGCGCCTCGGGCACGGGCGGATAGCCGTAGAGCGCGATGCCGCCGCGCACCATGTCGTAGTGCGCCTGCGGATAGCGGAAGATCGAGGCCGTGTTGGCCGCATGGCGCACAATCGGCGCGGGATGCACCTGCGCAATCGCCGCACTCAGCGCCTCAAAGCGCGCGATCTGCTCAAGCGTCCCCTCCCGGAAGGGCTCGTCCGCCGTCGCCATGTGCGTAAAGCAGCCGGTCAGCTCGATGCCCGGCAGGCTGTCAATGAGCCGGGTCAGCGCCTGCGCCTCCTGCGCCGTGCGCACGCCGATGCGGCTCATGCCCGTATCCAGCTTGATGTGCACCTTCGCCCGGCGCTCAAGCCGCACGCCAGCGGCGCTGAGCGCGCGGATGCGCGCCTCGTCAAAGACGACCTGTGTCAGGCCGGCGGCGACAATCGCGTCCGCCGCGGCCTCGTCCGCGCCGCCCAGCACGAGGATCGGCGCATCGATGCCCGCGCGGCGCAGCTCGATGCCCTCCTCCGGGATGGCGACGGCGAGCATCGAGGCGCCCGCCTCCAGCGCCGCGCGCGCGACCTGCACGGCGCCATGCCCGTAGGCATTCGCCTTGACGACGGCCAGAAACGCCGCGCCGCCCGCAATATGTGACCGCATCACGCCGACATTGTGGCGGATGGCATCGAGATCGATCTCGCAGTAATTGACTCTTTGCATGGCAAAGTCCTGCTTTCTGATAGGTTTGATGGCAGCCCCCGCGCATCTGTCCGCGGACAGGCTTTCCCTCTTATTATACAGCCAAAGCGCGCAAAAGGGAAGGAAAAGCGCCCCTGCCCTTCTGTTTTTTGCGCGCCGCGCATAGCTGTTTGCGGGGAGGGATCGCCATGACCGTCTTGTCCTGTGCGCTGGCGCTGCTTTCGGGCGCTGTAGGCGCAGGCTTCGCCTCCGGACGGGAGATCGTCCGCTTCTTTGCCGCGCATGGGCCGATGGCCGCCGCGGCCATTCTGGGCGCTGTCGCCGTGATGGGCGCGCTCTTTGTGCATCTGCCCGCGCAGATGGAGCGCGCGGGCGTCTCCTCGCTGCCCGCGCTGTGCCGCTCGCGCTTCGGCGCGCGGCTGGGCGCGCTGTGCGCCGCGCTGTTTGCGCTGCTGTGCGCCGTGACGGGCGGGGCGATGCTCGCCGCCTGCGCGGAGCTCGCCGCGCTCACGCTGCCGCTTCCCCACAGCTATGGCCTCGGCCTGTGCGTTTCGCTGCTGCTGGGCGCGGTGCTGGCGCATGCCGGGCTCTACGGCCTGGCGCTGCCGGGCGCGGCGCTGGCGGTGCTGCTGCCCGTGCTGCTCCTGCGCCTGCTCGCGGTGCCGGTGGGCGAGGCCTGCTTTTCGCCCGCCATGGCGCCCGACCTGCCCGTGCGCGCGCTGACGGACGGCGTGCTCTACGGCGCGCTCAATGCCGCGCTGCTCGCCGGGGCGCTGCCGCTGCTGCTCCCGCTCTCCCGCCGGGACAGGAGGCGGACGGCGGTGCTCTTCTGCGCGGGCTTTTCACTGCTGCTCGCTCTGGGCACGGCGGTCTGCCGCCGCCACCTGAGCGCCGTCATGAATCAGCCGATGCCCTTCGTCGTGCTCAGCCGCGCGCTGGGGCCGGGCGGCTATGCGCTCGTCGCCGCCTGCCTGTACGCCGCGGCGCTCTCCACGCTCTGCGCGCTGCTCGCGGCCCTCGTGCGCCTGCTGCCCCTTTCGCCCCTGCCGGGGGTGCTCGCTGGCGCGGCGCTTTGTCTGCTCTTCGCGTATCTGGGCTTTGACGCGCTCGTCGCCCGGGCCTATCCGGTCCTGGGCGCGGTCTGTACCGGGCTGCTCACGCTGCTGTGCGTACCGCTCTTTCCGTCCGCGCGTCAGTACGCCAGCTCGTCCTCGAGATAGCCGTCCCACGCGCTGCCCGTCGCCGTCAGAAGCACCCGCTCAAAATCCGCCAGGGACGCAATTCCCCCGGCATTTTCCTGTGCGTACAGCCGCAGCGCGTCGAGGAATGCTTCCTCCCCTGCCGCCTGCGCGATGCCCAGCAGCATGCCGCCGCCCTGGTCGCGCAGCACCTGCGTGCGCTCGGCGTCACCGCCAAAGTGCGCCAGCGTCGCGCCGACGGTCACGCCGTAGGGCCGCGTGACGCGGTCGGCCATCGCGATCTCCTCCTCGAGCCGGGTGGTCAGCGCGCGCTCACCCTTGCGCTGCGCATAGGCCAGCAGCTCCGCGGCGGAGGCGAGCGACGTGCTCAGCCACGGCGCGTTGTAGGGATCATTGCCCACCAGCACGCCGAAGGTCTGCCGCGCGACCAGCCGCGTAACCCGCTGGCAAAGCGCCTCGCCGCCTCCGGTAAGCGGCAGCGCGACGAGTCCGGAGCCGACCTGCCCGTCCGAATGTCCCGAATCCGCCTCCACCAGCGAGAGCGTCGGGAAGGGATAGGCGAGGCCAATCGCCTCCAGCGAATCAAGCGCCGTTTGCACCGCATCGAGCAGGCTGCGCGCGCGGCCCACGCTCGTCGCCTGCGCGCTGACGAGCACGCCGCCGACCTCGCGGCAGAGAACGCTCTGGCTTTGCCCGACGGCAAAGGTCATGTCCCGCGCTCCCTGCATCTGGACCTCATAGAGCGTTTCCCCGACGCCTGTTTCCCATCGCGCGTCCGTCAGCGCGCCGCCAAAGACGAGCGGCGAGGCGTCCGCTGCATTGACGCTGAGCGCATAGTCAAACGCCTGCGCAAACGGGGCGTCGCACAGCGCGTCGTATGCGTCCGTCCGCCAGTCGCCCTCCTCCCATACGGCCATCTGCGGCAGCGTGATCAGGGAGGACGTGCTCTCCTTCGCGTGGCGGATCATCAGCGTCCACGCAAGCTCGACCGTCGCTCCCGATGCCCAGCTGACCGGAATGCGCACGACGGTCGGGTCCTCCTCGTCCGTCTGTGCCCGCACGCTCTCACCGTTCACCGTCACGTTTGTGATGCTGACGCTCTCCTCGTCCGCGCCGTTCATCATCAGGCGGAACACGGCCTCCTCGAGGTCTTCGCCCGTGCGGTTGCTCGCGCGCAGCGTCTGCGTGCCGCGGAAGGTGCGCGTGCCCGCGTCATAGACGAGGCTGGCGCGCATGAAGTCGCGCGCCGCGTCCGGCGCAATCGGGTCGAGCGCCGCCGTCAGCCGCTTCGTATCGCGGGCGCGCACGACAAGCATCGCCAGCACGCACAGCGCTGCCAGGGCCAGCAGAACGATCAGACGCTTTGCGCGCCGCTTTGTCTCCCTGCTCATGAAAACCTCCGTCATCGTCGTTTGACGCAAAGAGGCGGGCAGCCCTGAAGCCGTCCGCCTTTGTATCATGCCTTCTTGTCGAATTTGTTGCCGCAGCTCTTGCAGGTGATCGTTACGCTGCCCACGCCGCGCGGCACGCGCAGGCGCGATTTGCACTTGGGGCAGGTGAAGTAGCGATACTTCTTGCTGTTTTTGACGCGGTTCATCCACTCCGTCACGGCGCGGCGAACGTTCTGCGTCTTCTCCAGATAGACCTGGTTCTCGTGCGCGCGGCGGTAGCGATCCTTGCTGAGCATGCGCACAAACATGACGATCAGCAGCGCGTCGGCCATCAGCGTCAGCAGGCCCAAGCCGCTCAGCGCGCCGACCACCGTCATCACCAGCGCAAGGATCACCATCGCATAGCTGAGCTGATCCGCGCCGTAGCGCCCCGACATGAACCGCGCCAGCGACGCGCGGATTTTATCCAAAAATCCCATACGCTCTCATCCTCCTTGGATTGTCACCCCAAGCATACGGCATGGCCTGCAAAAAGTCAACTCCTTTTGCCCGGCGGTCACTCCTTTTGTCTGCATGACAGCCGAAGCCCCGGAGGCTCAGATCGCCAGGCGCTCAAGCCGCGCGATGCCCATCGCGTCAAGCTCCTGGGTCGCCCGGTTCCACTGCGTGGGATCGGCGATTTCCTGCGGCTCATGCGCGTCCAGGCCAATGATGACCTGCACGCCCTCGTCCCGCGCGATCTCAAAGAACTCCGGATGCGGATAGCTGATCCTGTGCGTGATGCCCGCGATGTAGCGGTCGTGCAGGTTGTATTCCATCGGCACGCCGCGCTCGCGGCAGACCCGGCTCAGCTCGCGCGCCGCCGCGCGGCAGTTGTCGTCAAAGGGCCTGTAGCTGCGCAGGAAGAGATCCGGATGCGCCAGACAGGCAAACAGCCCCGTCTCCACGCCCTGCGCCGTGCGCTTTACATAGGCGGAAAGCTGCTGCGGCGTCCTCGCGTTGCCGAAGTACATGCCGCCCTCGTCGGTGCAATCGTAGTGGTTGCCCAGGATCAGGTAGTCGAGCTGCTTTTCCCGCGCCGTCTCCCGGAGCCAGTCCATGTAATCGGGGAAGTACTCGCATTCAAAGCCCACGCGGATCGCGATCCGGTCCGCGTATTTCTTCTTGAGCGCGCGGATGCTCCCCAGGTATTCGTCCATCTGGCTGAGCAGCATCCTGACACTCGGATGCGTGAAGCCCGAGGCGTAGGGCCACGGGACGTGATCAGAAAAGCCGAGCTCGTCAAAGCCCTGCGCGATGGCCGCGCGGACATAGTCCTCATCCGCGCCGCTGGCGTGGCCGCAGCGCAGGGTGTGCGTGTGATAATTCGCCTTCATGCTTCAATCCCTATCCTCGTACAGGGCACGCGGCCCTCGACCAGATCGCTGATGCGGTGCCTGCCGTGCCCGATGATGACGGTCGTGCCGCGCAGCGCGGGGCCGAGCGCGTATTCGAGCTTGGCATATGCGCCGTTCGCGCCCGCGCGGGAGGCGCCGACGCAGTGCTTCTGCAGCTCACGCACCTTCTGCTCAAGCCGCTCCGCGTCCGGGGCGAGCACGTCGCGCACGAGCGTCGACGGGTCGGCCGGATTCTCGTAGATGCCCTCGGTCGAGGTCATGATCAGCAGTACGCGCGTGCTCACCAGCCCCGCGATGACAGCCGCCGTCTCGTCGTTGTCCACGCACTCATGCACCTCGCGCTTCTCCCGGCGCAGCGCAGACAGCTCCCACTTGCGGTTTTCCTCGTCGGAGACGGGGTCATTGTAGTTGACGATCGGAATCGCGCCCTGCTCCTTCGCGCGCAGGAAGAGGCGGCGCAGGTGCGCCCGCTTCTCCTCGTCGTTGAAGTGCTGATGCTCCACGAGCACCTGGCGCACGGAGTATTCCTGCCGGATAAAGTGGCGGTACTGCTCCATCAGGATGGTCTGCCCCTGCGCGGCGTAGTCGGTCTTCGCGTCGACGCTGTCGCAGGTCAGCTCCCGGCCCGTGCGGCGCATGTAGTCAAGCCGCCCGATCTCCGCCGCGCCGGAGGTCACCCAGATCATCCCCGGGCGAAGCTCCCTGCCCAGCCGGGAAAAGATGTTGTAATCAATGTCGGCGTCCTCGCGGCGGATGAGCGCCATCGAGCCGATCTTGCCGACGAGATCAAAATCGTAGGTCATGCCTGATTCCCCCTCATTTATGGTAGCGTTCCCCCGCGCCGATCTTCATCGCGCGATACACCTGCTCCAGCAGCATGACGCGCGCCAGCTGATGCGGAAAGGTCATCGGCGAAAAGGAGAGCTTCATCTGCGCGCGCGAAACGACGCGCTCCGACAGCCCCAGCGAACCGCCGATGACGAAGACGACGCGCCGGCCCGTGTCGATGAGCTCCGTCAGCCGCTGCGAGAGGCGCACGGAATCCATCTGCTTTCCGTCGATGCACAGCGCGACGACGATGTCCCCCTCGCGGATTTTGGCAAGGATCGCCTCGCCCTCCTTCTCCCGGATCTGCGCCTCGATGGCGGGCGAGCTGTTCGCCGGCTCGGGCAGGTCGGGCAGCTCGACGGTTTCAAATTTGCCAAAGCGGGAGAGCCGCTTTTCGTATTCCGCGGCGGCCTCGCGCCAGTAGCGCTCCTTCAGACGGCCGACGCAGATGAGCGCCAGGTTCATGGCTTCACCTCCGGCATCAGCAGGCAACAAATGACCGCCGCAATCAGCAAAAGCGCTGCAAGCCCCAGGCGCGCGAGCTCCCCGAGCGTCATCCGAGCGCCGGAGGCGAGCTGCGCGCGCCGCTGCTGCGGCCTGGCTCGCCACGCGCGCAGCAGCATACAGGCAAAGCCCGCGCTCATCGCCAGGCGCAGCGCGCAGGCGGGCAGGCTCAGCCGGTCAAACAACGGCGTCAGCCCCGCAAACGAGATCAGCACGATTGCCAGGTTGTAGCACCCGTGCACCAGCAGCGGCGCGAGCAGCGAGCCCGTGCGCAGCGTCAGCGCGCCCAGCAGCACGCCCAGCAGCGCGCAGGGCAGCATGCCCTGGCCCATGTGCATCAGCGCGAAGAGCAGCGCCGTCGCCAGCACAGCCGCGCGGCGTCCGTAGGGCGCGAGCACGCCCAGCAGATAGCCCCGGAAGAAGACCTCCTCGCACAGCGGCGCCAGCAGCGCGCTTTTGAGCAGCACGGGCAGAAACAGCGCCGCAGCGCGGCCCGAGGCCATCGGGGCGACGGCCTCCTGCGGCCAGGAAAGCAGCGTGCCCAGCATGTCGTGCAGCAGCGTCAGCGGCGCGACGGCCAGCGCGCCCGTCATCGCCAGCGCGAAGAGCTGCTCCGGCGAGAGCGCGTCAAGCGGCACGAGGCGGCGCTGATCCCCATCGAGCACGAGCAACCCCAGCGCCGCGGGCAACGCGAAGGCCGTCACCGTCACCAGCGCATCCGCCAGCATGGCAGAGATCCCGTCCAGCCCGGAAAAGGCCGTCGCGCGCAGCGCCTGCCACAGGAAGACGAGCAGCGTCAAAAGGAGCGCGGAGCGCGCTTTCACACGCCGCCGCGCTCCGGGCCGCTTCGAGCCTTGAGGATTCAGTTTTTGTCTTCTGCCGCTCATTTGTCAAACACGTAGTCGCGCTGGATGAAGTAGCTCAGCGCGAAGAGCACGAGATCGACCGGAATCTTGATGATCGCCGCAGAGATCGGCAGGATGCCCGGCAGCACCTGCACCAGCGCCGCGCCCAGCGCGCCCTGCGCGACAGCCAGCGCATAGTACTTGACCATCGAATGCTTGCCGCCGCGCCCGGAGAAGACCGTGTGCTTGTTGAGGTGGTAGTTGACCTGCGAGGAGACCAGCCTGGCCAGCGCGTAGCTGAGCAGCGGCGCAAATTTGAACACGCCCAGGCAGAGCCAGTAGAGCAGATAATCCACCGCGAACGAGGTGACCGACGAGAAGAGATACCTGAAGATCACCATGTAGATGCGCAGCGCGTCGCGCACCGGGTTGAAGTGACTGCCGGCGTTGTCGTCGATGTAGATCGTCTCAATCGGCACCTCGAAGACGCCGATGCGCATGTCCCGCAGCTTGAGCAGGACGTTCATCTCGTATTCATAGCGCTCGCCGTCGATGCGCACCATCGCCTCCAGCGCGCAGCGGGGCAGCGCGCGCAGGCCAGTCTGCGTGTCGCGGACGTGCACGCCGCTGGCCAGCGCGTAGACAAAGCGCGTGATGCGGTTGCCCCAGCGGCTCTTGAAGGGGACATTCCCCCCGGTGAACTCACGGGAGCCGAGAATCAGCGTATCCGGATGCTCCCCCATCGCCTCGATCAGCCGCAGAATGTCCGCGGGCGTATGCTGTCCGTCGGCGTCGGCCGTGACGATGCCGGTCAGGTCCGGCCAGGCCAGCATCGCGGCGTTGATGCCCGTCTTGAGCGCGCGGCCCTTGCCCATGTTGACCGCGTGCACGGCCACCTGCGCGCCCAGCGCGCGGCAGCTTTCGAAAATCGGCGCGTAGGTCTGCTGGCCGCCGTCGTCCACCAGCATCACCTCAAGGCCCTGCCCGCGCAGCTCGCGCGTCAGCTCGATGAGGCGGTCGTCCGGCTTGTAGGCGGGAATCAGCACGATCACTTTAGCGTTCTGCGTATGCTCCATATTGTCTCCCCAGCGGCTTTTGTCCGCCTGTCTCTGTATTCCCCCCGGGCACATGTGCCCAAGTATGCCAAGTATACAGCGAATGGAGAAAAAAGTCAAACGGTTCGATCTTTTTTGGAGGGTTTACGCCGCGCCTGCGCTGTTTTTTCGGGCGGATGCGCTTTTCCTTGCGAATGCCACAACTTTGTGATACAATGAAATAATTAAAGGATATCCTCGCCGCCCGCGCGGCGCACGGAATAAAAGGAGGTTCCTTCCCATGGAACAGACCGTCAGAAAGCAGCGCATCCTCTCCGGCATCCAACCCTCCGGCACGCCCACGCTGGGCAACTACATCGGCGCGATGCGCAACTGGAAGCTGCTCGAGGATGAATACGACTGCCTGTATATGATCGCCGACCTGCACGCCATCACCGTGCGTCAGGAGCCTGCCAAACTGCGCCAGCAGTCCATCCAGCTGCTTGCGCTGCTGCTGGCCATCGGCCTTGATCCCGAGAAGAACGTGCTCTTCTTCCAGAGCCACGTTCCGCAGCACGCGCAGATGAACTGGCTGCTCAACTGCTACACCTACATGGGCGAGATGAGCCGTATGACCCAGTTCAAGGACAAGAGCGCCAAGCATGCCGACAACATCAACTGCGGCCTGTTCACCTATCCGGTGCTGATGGCCGGCGACATCCTGCTCTACCAGGCGAACCTCGTGCCCGTGGGCGTGGATCAGACGCAGCACCTGGAGATCTGCCGCGACATCGCCGCGCGCGTCAACGGCCTCTATTCCGGCGTTTTCACGATCCCGGAGGGCTATTATCCCAAGGTCGGCGCGCGCGTCATGAGCCTGCAGGAGCCGACGCGCAAGATGAGCAAGTCTGACGCGGACGATTCCTTCATCAGCATTCTCGACGGCCCGGACACCGTGCGCCGCAAGATCCGCCGCGCCGTCACCGATTCCGACGGCGAGATCCGCTTCGACCCGGAGAACAAGCCCGGCGTGTCGAACCTGCTCTCCATCCTCAGCGCGCTGACGGGCGAGACGATCGACAGCCTCGCCGAGTCGTTTGCCGACAAGGGCTATGGCGACCTTAAGAGCGCTGTGACGGACGCGACGATCGAGACCCTCGTGCCGATCCAGACCAGCTTCAACCAGTATATGGCCGACAAGGCCTATCTGGAGAGCGTCTACCGCACGGGCGCCGAGCGTGCCAGCCGCATCGCGGAGCGCACGCTGGCCAAGCTCATGAAGAAGATCGGCTTCATCGCCAAATAAGCGGCGGTCAGTGCCCGCTTCCTCTTCCGAAACGCTTCTCCCTGCAACAGGCTTCTGTGCTCGCCGCAAGCCGCATGGATTTTGAAAACGATAGAAAGAAATGCGCGAAGCGAAGAAGGGAGTTTGAGGGACAATGTCCCTCAAGCAGGTTTGGGCGGCAGCCCAACGAATCCCATTCGATCAAAAGAAAGCCGTTTCAGAGCAGGATGCGCAGCATCCTACGATTGAAACGGGGATAATCCTGCAAAGCTGCATGAATCTGCCCACTCTTCCCCCACCCGTACACGAAAGGAGCGCATGGCCATGTGTGAGATCAACCTGACCGGCGGGACCTGCCCGCAGGCGGAAATCGACGCCTACATCGCCCGCGGCACGCAGCTTTACGGCCGCGAGCCGGACGCCATCGACATTCGTCTCGACGGCGATTATGTGGAGCTCGCCTATCGCTTCCACAACCAGCCGTTCCACCGCATTCGCCGCATCACGGGCTATCTCGTGGGCACAATGGATCGCTGGGGCAACGCCAAGCGCGCCGAGGAACGCGACCGCGTCAAGCACGGGATTTCGATGTGACAGCCAAATGACAGAAGCGGGAACGTTCTTCCCGCTCTTTTTGTAGATTGTTCAAAGCCTCCGCCGTCTCCGCTTCCCGACAGCATGCCCCCGGCGCTTTTCTTGCGCAATGGAATCGGATAAACGCATCAATTTCTGTCCTCATTACGAAGTTGTAAAAGCGGAAACTCTGTGTTATAATTTTCTCAATCTGTTCCCTCTTCGGGATGCCTCCCCTTTGCAAACCGACCGACAAGGAGACTGCTGAACCATGAAGAAACTGTTTTTCGCGCTGCTTGCCGCCCTGCTGCTTGTGACCGCCTGCGCCTGTGCCGACGCGCCCGCCAACGTCTACGCGCTCAAGGGCCCGACCGGCATTGGCATGGTGGGCGTCATGCGCGACGCCCCGGAGGATTACGCCTTCACGCTCTGCGGTGGACCGGACGAGATCGTCGCCGCCCTCGCCAGTGGCAGCGCGGACATCGCCGCCTGCCCGACCAACCTCGCCGCGACACTCTACCAGAAGTTAAACGGCGGCGTGAGGCTCCTGGCGCTCAACACGCTGGGCGTCCTGCACGTCGTGACCGCCGACCCGGCCATCGATTCCGTCGACGACCTCGCCGGGCGCACGGTCTACGCCACCGGCCAGGCCAGCGTGCCGGAATATGTCATCGACTACATCCTCGAGCAAAACGGCCTCGCCGGCAGCGTGACGGTCGAGTATGTCGCCGAGCACAGCGAGCTGGCGACGTTGCTGGCCAGCGGCCAGGTGGAGACGGGCATCCTCCCCGAGCCGCACGTCACCAGCGCGCTCATGCAAAATGACAGCCTGCGCGCCGCGCTCGACGTGACGGCGCTCTTTGAGGATGCTGCCCGCAGCGCCGGCAATGACGACATGGTGCTCTCGATGGGCTGCGTCGTCGTGCGCACGGCGTTTGCGCAGGAGCACCCCGAGCAGGTCGAGGCGTTCCTTGCGCAGTATGCCGATTCGGTCGTGCTGGTCAACGCCGATCCCGACGCGGCGAGCCAGCTCGTGGAGCAGTTCGGCGTGATGCCCAAGGCGGCTGTCGCCAAACGCGCGATCCCGAACTGTCACATCGTCTTCGTCGCGGGCGAGGAGATGCGCGCGCAGATCGAGCCGCTCTACGCCCTGCTCTATGCGGCCAACCCCGCCTCCGTCGGCGGCGCTCTGCCGGACGACGCCTTCTACTATGCGCAGTAACGCCCTCTGCCCGCGTGCCAAAGCCCTGCTCGAGCGCGCGGGCGTTTTGGCCTTTTACGCCGCGCTCTGGGCGCTTGCCGCGCACTGGGTCGATTCGCCGCTGCTGCTGCCCACGCCGCTGGCCGTGCTGCGCCGGCTGGGCATGCTGCTGCCAAGCAGCGGCTTCTGGCTGACGCTCGGCGCGACGCTGCTGCGGACGCTGCTCGCCTATCTGCTGGGCATCGCCTTCGCCGTGCTGCTCGCGGCGCTCTGCTGCCGGTTCCGCGCGGCGGAGCTGCTTGTTTCGCCGCTGCTCTCCGCTGTGCGCGCCACGCCGGTGACCTCGTTCATCGTGCTGGCGCTGGTCTGGCTCTCCAGCGCGCGCGTGCCCGTGCTCACGGGCTTTCTGATGACGCTGCCCGTCGTCTACTCGGCGCTGACGCAGGCCGTGCGCGCCATCGACGCAAGGCTTCTGGAGATGGCCCGCCTCTATCGCTTCGGCCGAGCCGGCACGCTGCGCCGCGTCCTCCTGCCCGCAGTGCTGCCTGCATTTGTGGAGAGCTGCATGGCGGCCATTGGCCTTTGCTGGAAGGCCGTTGTCGCCGCGGAGGTCATCGGCGTGCCCCGGCGCGCGGTCGGCAGCCGCCTGTACGAGGCGAAGATCTATCTGGAGACGGACAGCCTGCTCGCCTGGACGCTCATGCTCGTGCTGCTCAGCGTCCTGCTGGAAGCGCTGCTGCGCCGGCTGACCCGCCGCTTTTCGGAGGTGCGCCATGATTGAGCTGCGCGACGTCCACATGGCCTACGGGGAGAAGACCGTCTTTTCCGGCCTCTCGCTGCGCTTTGATGCGCCGGGCGCGTATGCGCTGCTCGGCCCCTCCGGCTGCGGGAAGACGACGCTCCTGCGGCTGATCGCCGGGCTGGAGACGCCGCAGCAGGGCGAAATCGCGCGTCCGGAGCGCCTGTCCTTCTGCTTTCAGGAGGACAGGCTCCTGCCCTGGTACTCCGTCGCGCAGAACGTCGCGCTGGCCCTGCCGCGCGAGGTGCAGCGCGACAGGCCGCGTGCCCTGCGCCTTGCGCAGGAATGGCTTGCGCGCGTCGGTCTTCAGGGGGAAGCGCAGGCCTATCCCGACGCGCTCTCCGGCGGGATGAAGCGCCGCGCGGCGCTCGCCCGCGCGCTCGCCTTTGACGCGCCCGCGCTGCTGCTGGATGAGCCGTTTCGCGCGCTCGACGAGCAGACGCATGCACAGATGCTCGCGCTCGTGCGGGAGCGCGCCCGGGGCCGTCTGCTCCTGCTGGTCACGCACGACGCGCGCGACGCGGAGGGCATGACGGCTGTGACGCTGGGGTGAACGATCTTTCCTATTCAAACTGATATCATTCAAAATGCTTTTATCAGCGCGAAGCAAAGAAGGGAGTCTGAGGGATGAGATCCCTCAGGCAGGTTTGGGCGGCAGCCCAACGATCCTATACATTTGGGAAAAACGTAGTTTCAGAGCAGGATGCGCAGCATCCTACGATTGAAACGGGTCTGATTATCGGAACAATGATTAAGTGCAAATTGGTATCAAACAGGAAGAGGCAGACAGGCCGGTGTTTTGGCTTGTCTGCCTCTTTGTATACGGGTTTGCGCCCAAAATAGGCTTTACGGATCCACCCCGTCTCCATCGTAGGCCGCTTTGCGGCCTGCTCTGAGACTACATTTTGTGGGATGGCTTTTTTGGGGCTCTGCCCCAATCCCCGCAAGGGATTTCATCCCTTGACCCTTCTTCGCTTCGCGCACATCAAAGCAAATTTCAGATCCAATTACAGCTTCGCCAGCTCGACGGCGATCCTCGCCGCGGCGCGCGCGTTATTGAAGGCGAGCTGGATATTCGTCTTGAGGCTGTCGCCGCCGGTCAGCTCGACGATATGCGCGAGCAGGAATGGCGTGATGTTCTTGCCCTTGACGCCGGCCTCGTCCGCCATCGCGAGCGCCCTGTCGATCGTCGCGCTCATCGCGTCAAAGTCCATCGCGTATTCCTCGGGCACCGGGTTGCCGATCAGCAGGCCGCCGCCAAGGCCCATGTCCCACTTGGCCTTGGCGATCGCGGCGACGTCAGCGGGCGTCTTCGCGTTGTAATCGACGCCAAAGCCGCTCCTGCGGCAGTAGAAGGCCGGGAAGTCGTCGGTATCAAGGCCCAGCACCGGCACGCCCATCGTCTCCAGGTACTCAAGCGTCCGCCCGATATCCAGAATCATCTTTGCGCCCGCGCAGACGACCGCGACCGGCGTATGCGCCAGCTCCTGCAGGTCGGCGCTGATATCCATCGAGTCCTCGCCGCCGCGGTGCACGCCGCCGATGCCGCCGGTGGCAAAGACGTGCACGCCCGCCAGATTCGCCAGAATCATCGTCGTGGCGACGGTCGTCGCGCCGGTCAGCTTCTTGGCCACGACGATGGGCAGGTCGCGGCGGCTGACCTTGAGGACGTCCTTCGCCTCGCACATGCGCACAAGCTCCTCCTCTGTCAGGCCCGCCTTGAGCCTTCCGTCGATGACC
>SFHU01000023.1 GCA_004555535.1 Clostridiales bacterium | reverse complement strand
CGCCAACCGGCGGACGCTCGCCTGCGGCTTTGTCTGGGGTCTGCTCTTTTCCTTTGCCATGGGGCTGGGCGCGGAGCTGCTGCACTACGACGGTCTGCTCACAGGGATGGGCAGCCTGGCGCGCCGCCTCGCCGTGCCCGTGATGGCTGCGCCGCTGCTGGGCGGGTTGTGCGCGCGTCTGCTGCTCTGCAGGCCGGTCAGCCCTCAACCGCGCACCCCTCGCATTCCCTTTCCCGCCTATATGCTTCTCATCCTGCTGTGCTGGCTTCCGGTCTGGCTCTGCTTCTTCCCCGCCAATATCGGCTATGACTTTGCCGGCGAATACAATCAGCACGTCGCAGGGGAATACTCCTCGCTGCATCCGCTGCTGCACAGCATCATCCAGAACGGCATCATCACGCTGGGCGAGCACCTCGTCAGCCGCACCTTCGGCCTCTTCCTGCTGACGCTGCTGCAGGTGCTCTGCCTGAGCGCCGCGCTGGCGGCCTGCTGCACCTTCGCGCAGAGGCGCGGCGCGCCCGCCTGGGCGCTTTGCGCGATGACGGCCTTCTTCGCGCTCCATCCGGTCTTCTCCGTGCTCGCCATCACCACCGTCAAGGACACGATGTTCACCGCCGCCGTCATCGCCTATTCGCTGCTGCTGTTCAGCCTGCTTGAATCGCCCGGCGCATTTTTCGCGCACAAGGGCCGCTGTGCGGCGATGATCGTCCTCGCCGTTCTGACCGCGCTGCTGCGCAACAACGGCGCGTTCGTCCTCGCCTTCTCCCTGCCCGCGCTCATCCTCGCTGCGCGCGGCTTCCGCAGGCGGGCGGCACTCCTGAGCGCTGCGACCGTCGCCGCGAGCGTCGGCGTCTTCGCGCTGCTCAGCGCCGCGGTGAACTGCCAGCCCATGTCCTCCCTCCAGCTGCTGAACCTGCCCGCACAGCAGATCATCCGCGCCTACAACCTCTCGCCGAACCTGAGCGAGGAGGAGAAGGATGAGATCAGAAGCTGGTATCTGGTCATCGACGATTTCATGTTCCTGCCGCATCTGGCCGATCGCGCCAGGGATTTTATTGACACCGGCCGGCTTGAGGCGGAGGGCGAGGACGCCTTTCTCTCCCTCTGGGCCGGACATGCGGGCGACTGCCTGCACGAATACACGGAAGCCTTCCTGATGCTCAACGTCGGCTCCTGGTACCCGGACGACGTCTCCCACGCGCAGATCTATCCCGAGCAGCGCTGGCAGGGGCAGGGCTATCTCTATCTCTGTCCGACCGGCACCACGCAGCAGGGCTTCACGGTGAGCTGCCATCTGCCCGGCGTCCGCAGCTTCCTCCAGCGGATCTGCAGCTCCAACCGCTATCAGCGCGTGCCGTTGATTTCGCTGCTGTTCTGCCCGGCCATTTTCTTCTGGGCGCTCATCTTCGTCTGTGCGGCGCTCGTCGCCCGCCGTCAGGCGCGGCTGCTTCTCGCCGTGCTCGCCGTGCTGGGGCTGTGGTTTTCGTATCTGCTGGGCGCATGCACGCTGCCGCGCTACATGCTGCCGCTGTTCGCGCTGGCCCCGCCGATGCTCTGCGCCGCGCTCGCCAAGCCTCTTTCCCCCTCCGACCCAATGTGACAGGAGTTCATCATGATCGAGCAGCTTCATTCGTTCCTCAGAAAGCACAGCGCGCTTTTCGCGCTGCTGGCCGCGCTCACTGCCGCCTTTGCCGCGCCCTATCTGATTCCCGCCGATCCGGACAGCGCCATCTTTCGCGACGGCATGCTCAGCGCCGTCCTTTTGCTGACCGCGGCGTTCCCTGTCCGCGCGGCGTTTGAGCGGCACAGCCGCCGCTCGCTGCTCTACGGCTTCGGCTTCGCGCTCATCCTCGCCTTCTTCCTGGGCATCGGCAGCGAGCTCGCCTGCTATGAGCAGCTTCTGCCGGGCATGGGCAGCCTGATCCGGCGCTTTGCCGTCCCCGTGATGGCCATGCCGCTGCTGGGCGCGCTTTGCTCCTTCGCCTTTGAGGCCCGCACGGATGCCCTTTGTCCCGGCAGGGCCCCTGGCGCGGAAGCCGCGCAGCCACGCGGCATCCCCTTTGTGGCCTTCTTCCTGCTCTTCGCCGTCTGCTATGGCGCGGCGCTGCTGGCGTACTTCCCCGGCATCCTCAACTACGACTTTGAGTTTGAAATCTCGCAGTACATCCGGGGCAGCTACGAGGCGCAGCACCCCGTCTTCCATTCGCTGCTGACCGGCAGTCTGTACAGCCTGGGCATCGCCCTCTTCGGCTCCAGCACGGCCGGCGCGGCGATGTACAGCGTCTTCCAGATTCTCGCGCTCTCGGCGATGTACGCCTGCGCCTGCCGCTTCCTGCAGCGCCGCGTGCCGATGCCCGTGACGCTGGCCGTCACCGCCTGCTTCGCCCTGCTGCCCTTCCACGGCATCCTCGCCATCTCGACGGTCAAGGATGCGCTCTTCACCGGGCTGTGCGTATTGCTGTGCATCCAGCTCTGGGCGCTCGCCGAGGACGCGGAGGCCTTTCTGTCAGGCAAATGGCGTGCCTGCGCCTTCCTGCTGACCTGCCTGCTGATGGCGCTGCTGCGCCACAACGGCGTCTTCGCCTATCTGCCCGCCTGTCTCTCCCTGCTGCTGGTGGGCAAGGCGCGCAGGAAGCGGGCGCTGCTGCTGTGCGCGGCGACGCTGGTCGCCTGCCTGGGCATTCCCCGGGGGCTTGAGGCGCTGGTGCAGGCCTCGCCCGGTCCGGCGACGGAGCTTTTGAGCGTGCCCTGCCAGCAGCTCGCGCGAACCGCCGAGCGCGCGGACATCAGCGAGGAGGAATACCTCGAAATCAACGACTGGTTCTCCTACGCGACCTACCGCTACCGCCCGCACGACGCCGACCCCTGCAAGAGCGCGAATTTCAACTATGAGCGCTACGTCCGCGAGCCGGAGGCCTTCTGGGCGCTCTATCGGGAATACGCGGCGCGCTATCCGCGCATCTACATCGAGGCGTTCCTGGAAAACTGTGCCGGCCTGTGGAATCCCGACGACACGAGCCACGCGCATTCGCTCTCCAGCGAGCAATGGGACTTCGTCTACCTCAAGTCCGAAAACATCATCCCGGACATCCTGACGCAGACCTGGGGCGAGATCGAGGCGACGAGCTACTTCCCCGCGTACAGGAACGTGCTCTTCTCCGTCGCCCATCACGCGCGCCATGAGCAGATTCCCTTCCTGTCGCTGCTGTTCCGCCCGTCCTTCTACGTCTATCTGCTTCTGCTCGCCACGCTCCGACTCTTCTATCGCCGCCAGAAGCGCCGTGCCATTTCGCTGCTGCCCATCTGGGGCATCTTCCTCTCACTGCTCTTCTCCGCCTGCATCATCATTCGCTACGCCTACCCGATCATGAGCGCCGTGCCTGTGATGCTCGCGCTGGCGTTCTTCGCAAAACCAAAGCAGGCAGAATGACCCGCCTTTTCCGCAGGGGAATCACTCCCCCTGCGGTTTTTTGCTGCCGGGGCTGCTCTCCTCTTTTCATTGACAAACCCGTTTCATTTGCGTATACTGAGTCCATTGTTTTCCTGCAAACCGGCAGGAAGCCGCCAGAGGAGGAAACATCTATGAATCCAGAATCCTTGCAGCACGCCGTCTGTGCCAGCGTCGATGCGCACGCCCAGACCTACACCGCCGCCAGCGACGCCATTTGGGAGCATCCCGAGGTCAACTTTCATGAGGACGCCTCGGCGGGCATTCTGCGCGCGCTGCTGCTGCAGAACGGCTTTTCCGTCACGGACCGCCTGGACGGCATGCCCAACGCCTTCCGCGCCGAATACGGCAGTGGGCGGCCCGTCCTCGCGTTCCTGGGCGAGTTCGACGCGCTGAGCGCCATGAGCCAGAAGGCCGGCTGCGCCGTCCGCGAGCCCGTGACGCCGGGCGCGCCGGGCCACGGCTGCGGGCACAACCTGCTGGGCGTCGGCTCCCTGGCCGCGGCGGTCGCCGTCAAGGAGGCCATCGCCGCCGGCCTGCTTTCGGGCACGGTCGTCTACTTCGGCTGCCCGGCGGAGGAGACCGGCAGCGCCAAGACCTTCCTCGCGCGCGACGGCTTCTTTGACGGGCTCGACGCCATCCTCTCCTGGCATCCGTGGGACTACAACGGCATCTGGCCGGGCGGCTCGCTGGCCAACGTCAAGATGATCTTCCGCTTCACGGGGCAGAGCGCCCACGCCGCGGGCAGCCCGGAGCTCGGGCGCAGCGCGCTCGACGCGCTGGAGCTGATGAACGTGGGCGTCCAGTTCCTGCGCGAGCATGTGCCGGAGGACACGCGCATCCACTACGCGATCACCGACGCGGGCGGCCTCTCGCCCAACGTCGTGCAGGCGCGTGCCGAGGCGGTCTATCTCGTGCGCTCACAGCGCCTTGCCGATCTGGAGGGCATCAAGCAGCGCGTCATCGACTGCGCGCGCGGCGCGGCGATCATGACCGGCACGACGATGGAGATGGAGTTCGTCAAGGGCTGCTCCAACATCCTGCCCAACACGGCGATGGAGGAGGTGCTCATCTCGAGCATGCAGACGGTCGGCGCGCCCGGCTACACGCAGACAGAGCTCGCCCTCGCACGCTCGCTGCACGATTCGCTCGAGGCGCCGGAGCGCACGCTCGCCAAGCTCTCCCGCCTGTGCGCAAGCGATGTGCGCGAGCGCGTCATGGCCCATCAGGGCGAGCCGATCTACAGCTTCATTGCGCCGCACACGCCAACCGACGCGCCCATCATGACCATCTCCACCGACGCGGGCGACGCCAGCTGGTGCGCGCCGACGAGCCAGCTCTCCGCTGCGGCCTGGGCCGCCGACACGCCCGCCCACAGCTGGCAGGCCGTCGCCATCGGCAAGAGCTCCATCGCGCACAAAGCGATGCTCTTCGCCGCCAAGTCGCTTGCGCTCAGCGCCGCGCGGCTGATGGATGAGCCGGAAACGCTCTCGCGCGCCCGGCGCGAATTCCTCGCGCGCACGAAGGATCATCCCTACATCTGCCCGATCCCCGCGGATGTGCAGCCCAGGCTCTGATGCTGATCTCATTCTTGCTTCCATACACGCGAAGCGAAGAAGGGCGTCTGAGGGTGATATCCCTCAGGCAGGTCATAGGGCGGCAGCCCTATCATATTCCGCGCGCCGCCGGAGCCCGTTTTTCAAAAAGAATCCTCCGGTGGCGTGCATTTTTATGCGAAAACTGTTGCATAAATATGCGAACCTGTGGTATAATCGTCCCTGTTCACCCATTCATGGTTTGACATGCCAAAGGAGAGAAAACGCCATGCCGAAGGATCAAATCGTCGATAATACCGACCTGGATTTCATCAACAAAGCCAATATCCTGATCGAGGCCCTGCCCTACATCCAGCGCCTCTGGGGCAAGACCATCGTCATCAAATACGGCGGAAACGCCATGGTCAACGAGGACCTGACCCGCAAGATTCTCGAGGATGTGACGCTGCTCAAGTACGTCGGCATCAACCCCATCCTCGTGCATGGCGGCGGACCGGAGATCAATGCCATGCTCTCGCGCGTGGGCGTGCACAGCGAGTTCCACAACGGCCTGCGCATCACCGACGACGCGACGATGGAGATCGTGCAAATGGTGCTGGCCGGCAAGCTGAACAAGAACATCGCCGCGCAGATCGGCACGCTCGGCGGCAAGGCCATCGGCCTGTGCGGCAAGGATGCGGGGCTGATCCAGGTGACGAAGAAGCCGCCGCTCTCGGACGGCGTCGACCTCGGCCACGTCGGCGACATCGTGAAGGTCAACACGAAGCTGCTCAACGCGCTCTGCGCGGACGAATACATCCCCGTCATCTCGACGGTCGGCGTCGACGCGGCGGGCGATAGCTACAACATCAACGCGGACACCGCCGCCGCCGCCATCGCCACGGCGCTCAAGGCCGAAAAGCTGATCTTCCTGACGGATATCGACGGCGTGCGCCGCGTGCCGGACGATCCGACGACCCTCTTCCCGATCCTGACCATCGAGCAGGCGCGCGCGCTCATCGCGGACGGCACGATCAGCGGCGGCATGATCCCCAAGGTCAACTCCTGCGTCGACGCGATCGAGAAGGGCGTGCGCCGCGTCCACATCCTCAACGGCACCATCCCGCACCCGATCATCCTCGAGATCTTCACCGACCGCGGCATCGGCACGATGTTCGAAAAGCCGAAGGCCGCCGCGCAGTGAGCGTCGGAAGGGAGCATGCAGCATGAAACCGAAAATCTACATCGACGGCAGCGAGGGCACGACCGGCCTGCGCATCTTTGAGCGCCTCGGCGGACGGACAGACATCGAGCTGCTGACCATCGCCCCCGCGCTGCGCAAGGACGCTGCGGAGCGTGCCCGGCTGATCAACGCCTCGGACATCACGTTTCTCTGCCTGCCCGACGCGGCGGCGCGCGAGGCCGTGAGCCTCGTAGAGAACGACCATACGCGCATCATCGACGCCTCCACCGCGCACCGCACGGCCGAGGGCTGGGCCTACGGCTTCCCGGAGCTCTCTCCCGCGATTCGCGAGGCCATCGTCACGGGCAAGCGCATCGCCAACCCCGGCTGCCACGCGACGGGCTTCATCTCCATCGCCAGGCCGCTGGTCGACACGGGCGTCGTCGCCCCGGACGCCGTGCTGAGCTGCTTCTCGCTGACCGGCTACAGCGGCGGCGGCAAGAAGATGATCGCGCAGTATGAGGACGTGTCGCGCGACGCCGCGCTCGATTCCCCGCGCCTCTACGGCCTGACCCAGCAGCACAAGCACCTCGCGGAGATGCGGGTCATCTCCGGCCTGCAGAAGGCCCCGCTCTTCACGCCCATCGTCGCGGACTACTACGCCGGCATGCTCGTCAGCGTTCCACTGGACGCAAGCCAGCTGCACGGCGTCTCCACCCTCGCGCAGCTGCACGACTGCCTGAGCAGTGCCTACGCGGACGCACGGCTCGTGCGCGTCCTGCCGCTGAGCGCGCAGAGCGATGCCGGCGGCTTCCTCGCCGCCAACGCCTGTGCCGGCTGGGACGGCCTGGAGCTCTTCGTCACCGGCAATGACGAGCGCATGACCGTCTGCGCGCGCTTTGATAACCTCGGCAAGGGCGCCTCCGGCGCGGCTGTGCAATCGATGAACCTGATGCTCGGCTGTGACGAGGCCACGGGGCTGAACGTTTGATCTGTTTTGCAGCCAAATTCGAATCTACGCGCGAAGCGAAGAAGGGAGTCTGAGGGGACCGAAGTCTGCCGCCGCCAATGGCGGAAAGAGGCAGACGGAGCGTCGGGAATCGCAGGGAGCGCCGCAGCGCGACCATGCGAGTTCCCCGGACTGAAATCCCTCAGGCAGGTTATAGGGCGGCAGCCCTATCGTATCCCAATCCGCAAAAAACGTAGTCTCAGAGCAGGATGCGAAGCATCCTACGATTGAGACGGATTCAATTTCGCAAAGCCGGATTTCAGATGCAAAGCAGTCTGCGCCCCGCAGCATCATCGACCAGACAAGGAGTTTTCCATGAATCTTTCCGAAATCAAGCAGCTCGATGCCGAGCATTTCCTCGGCGTCTTCGGCGAGCGCTGCTCCGTCTGCTTTGTGCGCGGCGAGGGCTGCACGCTCTACGACCAGGACGGCAAAGCCTATACGGATCTCTTCGCGGGCATCGCCGTCAACGCGCTGGGCTACAACCACCCCGCCGTCACGGATGCGCTGATCGCGCAGGCGAAGACGGGCATCCTGCATACCTCCAACCTCTACTATGTGGAGCCGCAGGCGAAGCTCGCCGCGCTGCTTTGCGCGAACACGTTTGCCGACCGCGTGTTCTTCGCCAACTCCGGCGCAGAGGCCAACGAGGGCGCGATGAAGCTCGCGCGCAAGTACTTCTATGCGCAGGGCAGCAAGCGCTACAAGATCCTCTCCGCCGATCATTCCTTCCACGGGCGCACACTGGCAACCGTCGCCGCGACCGGCCATGACTACTATCAGGCGCCGTACCGCCCGCTGCTGCCCAGCGGCCTCATGCAGGTGCCCTACAACGACCTGGACGCGCTGCGCGCCGCGATGGACGACGAGACTGCCGCCGTGCTGCTGGAGCCGATGCAGGGCGAGGGCGGCGTGACGCCCGCCGATCCGGAGTATCTGCGCGGCGTGCGCGCGCTGTGCGACGAGCAGGGCGTGCTGCTGATCCTCGACGAGGTGCAGACCGGCGTCTGCCGCACGGGCAGCCTCTACTGCCACGAGCAGTACGGCGTCACACCGGACATTCTGACCAGCGCGAAGGGGCTGGGCTGCGGCTTCCCGATCGGCGCCGTGCTGGCGACGGAGAAGGTCGCCTCCGCGATTTCCATCGGCGACCACGGCTCGACGTTCGGCGGCAACACGCTCGCCTGCGCCGTCTCCCTCTCCGCGATGACCCATCTGATCGAGCACGACTATGCCGCCGTCGCGAAGGAGAAGGGCGCGTATCTGATGAACGCCCTGCGCTCCATCGCCAGTGGGAAGATCCTCGAGGTGCGCGGCATGGGTCTGCTCATCGGCGTCCAGCTGACGCAGGACTGCCCCGCCGGCGCGCTGATGAAGCGCCTGCTCGCGCGCGGCTTCGTCGCCGGCACCGCTGCGGGCAACGTGCTGCGCCTCGCGCCGCCGCTGGTCATCAGCAAGGACGAGATGGACGCCTTTGTCCTCGCCCTCACGCAGGAGCTGGGCTGAGCTTTCGTCTGCAGAATTGCATATTCGCGCCATGCAAAAAGGGACGCTCCCCGCGCGGGGACGTCCCTTTTTTCCTATTCGCTGCGTTTATTGCGCCGGCAGCCACGCCTGCACCGCGCCGACGTCCTCGACATAGGGCGCAAGCTCGTAATCCGTGTCGCTTTGGAGGATGTCCATGACCTCCTGCGCCAGCTCGCCCGTCGCCCAATAGGGCTGATAGTTGTTCGCGTCATAGGATCCCGTGTTGATGGCGGGCAGGAGGGTCATCTGCTGCCCGGTATACACGCCGTCCTCGAACGCCATTTCCACCTGCACGGCGAGCGAATGGCTCTGCCGGGCAATGATATGCCGGTTGCCGCCGAAGCAGAAGTTGCCCAGGCTGTAGACGATGTTGCGGTTGTTGTAGACGCCCACGCCCTGTAGGACGTGCGGATGATGCCCGATCACCAGGTCGACGCCCGCGTCGATCGCCTTTTGCGCCCAGCGCTGCTGCTCGCGGCCATGCGTGAAGCTGTACTCGACGCCGGCATGCAGGCAGAGCACAACCGCCGCACAGCCCTTCTCCTCCTCAAGCGAGGCGACGAGCGCAGGCAGATTCTCCACGTTGCGCTCGAACACGTTGGAGATATAGCTCAGCACGGCGATGCGGATGCCGTCCTTTTCAAAGATGAAGGCGTCGTCGTTGAACGCATACCCCACGCCCGCCGCAGTGAGCGCCGCCATGGTGCTCTCCCGGCCCGCCTGACCGAAATCGTTGATGTGGTTGTTACCCAGCGTCGCCAGCTCCACGCTTGATCCGCTCAGAATCTGCGCATAGGCCGTCGGCCCACGGAAGTTGTACTTGCGCCCGCCCATTCTGCCCTCGTTGCTGTCCGCAAGCACGCCCTCGAGGTTGACGACGGTGAGGTCGTCCCGCTCAAGGACGTCGCGCACGAGCGCGAACGGGTAGTCCATGCCCTCCCGGTCGATCACATTGGTGAACGCGCGCGCATCCTTCAGCCAGGTGATGTCGCAGCCGAGCGTGCAGTCGCCCACGAACGTCATCGTGATCGTCTCGCCCCGCGCAGCCGGCGCGGTGCACAGCAGCAGGAGCAGCAGGAGCAGCGAAAACTCTTGTTTCATCCTTCGTTTCCTCCGGCCAGGTGGGAGTGGGCCGCGGGCGGGGTAGCCTGCGGCTGTCAGGATGAGTATAACATATCGGAGGAAGCAGGCGCAACGGAGGAAGAGAAAAGATTTGCGGAAGGCATGCACGGTACAAAACAGGGCTGCCGGGATTCCCTTTTTTCGCAGATCAGTCAAAACCATTTTTCACCGGACCCGTGCTGCTCCTGAAGCGTCGAGACAGAGCAAACCCATCAGAGCCTTGGGAACAAAGCCCCATGACAGCACGACGGAAGACAGGAAAGAAAGAGGCCAGCCCCCTGCGGGACCGGCCTGCTCTCCATGCTCTTATGGTGTTTTATTCCGCAGCTTCGCCCTTCGCAATGCCAAAGAACTGCAGCTCGATACGATTGACGATATCCGAATCCGATCCCTTGTACAGGTAAAGGGAATCCTCGCCGATATACGCATCTCCCAGGCCGCGCAGTGTATCAATTTCATACTGCTCCTGGAAATGATAGCCGATATAGGAGGATTTCTCGGTGGAAGGCTCGCCGTACAGCGCCTTCACCTCATCCAGCGTCATCCCCAGATGAAGCCCGTCCAGCGTCTCGAATTCATTGCCGTCCACGTCCGCAAAGCTCTGCTCAACCTTCACGGAAACCACCTTGAGCTTCGCCAGCTCAACGCCGTCCTCCTCCGTGTCGTTCATCACTTCGAACGTCACATATTCAGAACCACCTTTATGAAAGCCAATAGTTCTGGCGTATGTGTTGGCATCCAGCGTGCCGCCGCCCAGATCCCAGCCGTTTTCCGTGAAATCGGTCACCCTGCACGGAAGGGTATAGGTATCGCCATTGAGCGTGAACGTGTAGATGCGGGAAACGGGGTCCAGTTCTTCCACGGCGGATTCAGCCAGCACCATCTGGCAGCTCAGGAGCATGAGCACTGCGATGAGAATGAGGAATTTCCGTTTCATAACAACATACCTCTCTTTTTTGATCGTCTTCATTGGCAACGCAGAATGCGAAAAAGCGCTTCGGCATCCTCCCGAACGCCCTGCCGCGGCGGACCCCGTCGCAGGCCATCCCGTCTGGCTCTTTGCTCAAATCAAACAACACCATCTTAGCATAAATCAGAAGCAGTGACAAGACACCCTGACAGCATCTTTTATGCATCCTACAAGCATTTTCTGACGAAGCTCTGTGCTGCCGGTGAACGACCGCTGGCACGCAAAAAGGCCAGCCCCTCTCGGGACTGACCTTTCTAACCCTTGGAATTACTTGCCGAAGTAGCGCTTGAGCAGGCCCTCGAAAGCCTTGCCGTGGCGGGCCTCGTCGCGGGCCATCTCATGCACGGTATCATGGATCGCGTCGAGGTTGAGCGCCTTCGCCTTCTTGGCGAGCTCGAACTTGCCGGCGGTCGCGCCGTTCTCGGCGTCCACGCGCATCTCGAGGTTCTTCTTGGTGGAGTCGGTCACGACCTCGCCGAGCAGCTCAGCGAACTTCGCGGCATGCTCCGCCTCTTCGTAAGCGGCCTTCTCCCAGTAGAGGCCGATCTCCGGATAGCCCTCGCGGTGCGCGACGCGCGCCATGGCCAGGTACATGCCGACCTCGGAGCACTCGCCCGCGAAATTCTCGCGCAGGCCGTCGATGATCTCCTGCGGCGCATCCTTCGCGACGCCGACGACGTGCTCAGCAGCCCAGGTCTTCTCGCCCGCCTGCTCGGTGAACTTGGAGCCGGGGACGCCGCACAGCGGGCACTTCTCGGGGGGCGTGTCGCCTTCATGCACATAGCCGCAAACCGGGCAAACCCATTTCTTCATACTTTGTTTCCTCCCTGAATATCATTTTTTTATGGAAATCCTTCCTTCGGGCCGCGCTTTGGCCCGACCGGGGATTTTCATGCCGTGAATTGAGTTCCGCCTCAGGAGGCGGACTCCTGCCGACTTTGGGCACGGCAGGACTGGCAGATGCCATGCGCCGTGACCTCGGACCAGCTGACCTGATGACCGCAGCACTTCGCCGCCTCCCCGATCATGCCGGAGAAGTCCGCCGCGACGTCGTACACCCGCCCGCACTGCCTGCACACGAAGTGCATGTGCTCCTTGCGGACGTATTCGTACAGCGCGCTCTTCTTGCCTACCAAGAGCTTGCGCACGAGGCCCAGCTCCGTCAGGTGCTCCAGCGCGCGGTAGACCGTCGCCATGCCGATGCCGTCCAGGCTGCTGAGAATCTCCTCCGCCGTCAGATGGCAGCGCCGCTCACAGAGCACGCCCAGCACCAGACTGGCTTGCGGGCTGATCTTGTCCCTCATGCGCTGCCGCCTCCGTTTCTGAGATTCTTTATCATGATTCTACACGAATGTGCCGTCCTTGTCAAGGACTTTTTTAAAGAAAATGAGAATGATTTTCATTTTCTTCTGTTTTGCGAATTCAATCCGTTTCAATCGCAGGCTGCTTCACAGCCTACTCTGAAACTACTTTTTCTGATCTGGAATACGTTGGGCTGCCGTCCAAACCCGCCTGAGGAACGTTGTCCCTCAGACTCCCTTCTTCGCTTCGCGCATTCATTGTTTTCCGCAGAAAGATATGTAGCAGAAAAGGGGCAAGCCCGAAGGCCCGCCCCTCTGAAGGGTTTGATCAGTCGATGTAGGTGACGGTCACAGACGCGTCCACGGCCGGCTGCACATCGATCGCGTCGGAGACGACGAGCTCGCCGGAGCGAATCGCCTCGAGCACGGCCTTGTACTCATCCTGCGTGAAGGTCTTGAAGCACCAGCTGGACTCGGCGGTCGGCAGGCCGACGTAATCGCCCATCTGGAGGTTCAGGGTCTCGACCTTGCCGCCGATGTCGGCCCAGGTGCCGTCAAACGCCTTGCCCAGCGCGGTCTCGGTCGCGGCCTGCAGGCCCTTCATGGCGGAGGTCACGAACGGGTTGTAGCCATAGTCCGCGACGCAGGCCTCGCCGACCGGATGCTGGTCGACGTCCACGCCGATGACATAGCCCTTGTGGGCCACAGCCGCCTCAACCGCGGAGGTGTAGATGCCGCCGCCGCAGGCGAAGACGATCTCGGTGCCCTCGGAGTACCAGCCCTCCATCTTGGCGGTGATGTTGGCATCGCCGTAGAACTGGCCGCCGTAGGTGTACTTGATCTCGATCGGGGTGCCGAGCTCCACCGCCGCAGCATTCGCGCCCTGCACGAAGCCGTAGCCGTAGCGCTGCACGGCCGGAACCGCCATGCCGCCCAGGAAGCCGAGCTTGGTGTAGCCGTCCTTCACAGCCGCGTAGCCCGCGATGTATCCGGCCTGCTCCTCGCCGAAGACGGCGCAGTAGAGGTTCTCAAGCGCGTCGGTGTTCAGGTCGCCGGCGGAAACGTCAATGGCGATGAACTTGACGTCCGGATAGGTCGACTGCGCGGTGGCAGCCGCCTCGCCGAAGAGGAAGCCCGGCATGACGATCGCGCGCGCACCATCCTTGACCGCCTGATCGATCGAGGCCAGACGCTCGTCGGTGCTGTCCGCCGCCGGCTGATAATACTGGTACTTGAGGTTGTTCGCCTTCGCGTAAGCCTCAACGCCCTGCCAGCAGGCCTGGTTGAAGGACTCGTCGTCGATGGTGCCCACGTCCGTGACCAGCGCGACATCGGTCACCGCCTCGGGCTTCTGCGCCTTCTTGAAGACGACAACGCCCGCCACGACAGCGATGATCACCACGACGATGATCACAGCCCAGAGAATCTTCTTGTTCTTCACAATAATACCCTCCTCAGAATGTACTTTTGCGCCCATGGCGCTATGCATCTGTATTATATCATTGAACGCATGGTTTTGCAAACCCCGGTTTCTGTGCTGGGGCACAACCTTTTGCCGCGTTCAGTCCGCTCTGCCCGCGTCATTCCTCGTGGATGCCCGTAAAGCCCTCGCCCAGCGCCTCGTGCACGTCGCAGACGGTCACGAACGCGCGCGGATCGACCTCCGCGACGATCTTCTTGAGCCTCGCCGCCTCGAGCCTGGAGACGACGCACAGCAGCGTGCCGATCGGCTTTCCGGAATACGTGCCGCGCGCCGAGATCTGCGTGCAGCCGCGGTCAAGCTCCCCATGAATCCGCTTGATAATCGGCTCCGGCGCGGAGGTGATGATCGTGAACTGCATCGCGGTGTTGAAGCCCTTGATGACAGAATCCATCGCGATCGAGGAAACATACAGCGAGATCAGCGCATAGAAGCCGGAGGCGATGCCGAAGACCATCGCCGCAACCACGACGACCGACGCGTCGATGGCCAAAAGGATGGTCGGGATCGTGAGGAAGCTCAGGTGCTGGTGCACGAGCTTGGCCGCCATGTCGGTGCCGCCCGTCGTCGCGCCCGCGCGCACGACGAGGCCCAGGCCAACGCCCGCCACCACGCCGCCGAAGACGGAGGCGAGCAACTCGTTGCCCGTCAGGTCGACCTGCGGCAGCACGTCGATGAACAGCGAGAGGAGCATCATCGCGATGAACGAGCGCACGGCAAAGCGCCAGCCGACCGAGCGGAAGCCGAGCATGAACAGCGGCAGGTTGAGCAGGAAGCTCAGCAGACCGACGCCCAGCGGCACGACGCTGGCGATGATCGTCGCGATGCCCGTCACGCCGCCCGGGGCGATGTCGTAGGGCAGGAAAAAGCAGGTGAAGGCCGCCGCCGTCAGCAGCGCGCCCAGCACGATGAGCGCGTAGTCCTTGGCCAGCTGCACGCCCTCTTTTTTGAAATTGATCTCCTTGATGATGCTCATGTTCTTATGTTCTCCCCTGTTTGCTCGTTCATACCGGAAAGCGGACAGCCCGCGCTGCCCGCCCCGTTTTTGTTTATCCACGGCGGATTCCCATCGCCGCGAGCAGCGCCTCGTCCACGCGCGCCAGCGCGAGCCCGGCGATGCGCCCTGCGCGGCCCTTGAGCCGCTTTTTTTCGATCGTGCGGATCTGCTCGCACAGCACGAGCGAATCGCTTTTGAGCCCGCTGTCCCGCGCGCTGACCCACACATGCGTCGGCAGATCGCTCTTGCCGAGCCGGGAGGTCATGGCCGCGCAGATCACCGTCGGGGAAAAGCGGTTCCCCCGGTCGTTCTGCACGATCACCACAGGGCGGACGCCGCCCTGCTCGCTGCCGACGACGGGGTTCAGATCCGCGATAAAGATATCCCCGCGCTGAACCTCCATGCTTTCACAACCCGTTTGCAAAATTCATGGAGCCTCAACCCCTGCGCTGTCATTCTATGCGCAGCGCGGCGCTGACGTCCGCCGCGGTCACGGCGCGGGCGCCGAGCGCCTCCTGTGCCGCCTCGCCCGCGCGCCCGTGATAGTAGGCGCCCGCGCGCGCGGCGTCCATCGGGCTCATGCCCTGGGCGAGCAATCCGGCGATGACGCCGGTGAGCACGTCGCCGCAGCCGCCGGTGCCCATGCCCTCGGCGCCGGTCAGGTTGAGCGTCACATCCTCGCCCTGGGCGATGACCGTCGTCGCGCCCTTGAGCAGCACGCAGGCATCCAGATCCGCCGCCAGCTGCTGGGCGAAGTCGACCGGCGCGGCGAGAATCGCCTGCGTCGTCGCGCCGCAGAGGCGCGCCATCTCGCCGGGATGCGGTGTGAGCACGGTGTTGGCGCCGACGCGCCCGCCATACTGGGCGATCAGATTGAGCGCGTCCGCGTCGACCACCTTCGGGATGTCGCTCTTGACGAGCGGCTCGATGGCCCGCCAGACGCCCTCGCCGCGGCCCAGGCCCGGGCCGACCGCCAGCGCGCGCTTGCCCTGCGCCAGATCAAAGAGCTTCTTGCCCGCGCGCGCGTCCAGCTGGCCGCCGTCGGAGACGACCTTCGCCGTCGCGCAGGGAACCGCCGTCTGAATCGGCCCCAGCACAGGCAGCGGGCAGGCCGCCGTCACGAGCCCCGCGCCCGCGCGCAGCGCCGCCCCGGCGCACAGGCAGGCCGCGCCCGCCATGCCCTCGCTGCCCGCGACGACGAGCACATGGCCGTTCGTCCCCTTGTGCGCGTCCCGGGCGCGCACGGGCAGCAGCGCCCGCGTGTCCGCCTCCTCCAGCACGTCATAGCCGTCCGCGCCGTCCCAGTCCGGCAGGATGCCGATGTCCGCGATGACGAGCCGCCCCGTCAGCGCGCGGCCCGGGAAGAGCAGATGGCCGTGCTTCGCCCTGTGGAACGTGACCGTCACGCTCGCGCGGATGGCCTCGCCCAGCGTCTGGCCCGTCGCGCCGTCCACGCCCGACGGGATGTCGACCGCGACGACCGGCAGGCCGCTCTCGTTGACCCGCTGCACGGCAGAGAGCGCCGCGCCCTCCAGCGGCCGGGAGAGCCCCGTGCCGTAGAGCGCATCGACGACCGCCGCGCAGCCCTCGGGGATCTCCGGCGCCTCGCCGTAGAGCGCGTTGAGCGACGCGCCGCAGGCGTTGAGCAGGCAGGCGTTGACGCCCGCGTCCCCCTTCATCTGCGATGGACTCCTGAGCAGCCAGACGTCCGCCCTTCCGCCGCGCTGCATCCACAGCCGCGCCGCGGCACAGCCGTCACCGCCGTTGTTGCCGCCGCCGCACAAAAACAGCACGCGCGCACCCGGCGCGGCCAGCGCGGCCAGCTCTTCCACGACGGCCTGCGCCGCATGCTCCATCAGCAGCATGGAGGGATAGCCCGTCCCCTGCAAAAACGCCTGTTCCATGTCCCGCATGTCCAGCGGGGAAATCGTGTGAAGCATGGAAGCCTCCTTTTATCCTTCTGCCGCCGCCACCGCGAAGGCCATCGCCATATTCCCCTCGTGCGAAAGGCTCAGGAGCATCCGCCCGCCGCCCAGCGCCGCCAAGCGCTCCTGCGCCGCGCCGTAAAGCCGCACGCCCGGCGCGCCGCCCGCGTGTGTGATCTCGATCGTCCAGGGCATGACGCCCCCGGCAAAGCCCGTTCCCAGCGCCTTGGCGACGGCCTCCTTCGCCGCGAACATCGCCGCCGCGCTCTGCGCCCGGCCCGCGCCCCGGCTCTCCAGGTATTCGCGCTCCTGCTCAAGGAACACGCGCTCGTAGAAGTGCACCTTTTCGATCGCGCGCGCCATTCTGTCAACCGCGCACAGGTCGCAGCCCACACCAATCACACCCTCACGCATAGCCCATCAGCCCCCGGACGGAGACGTCCGCCGCGAGCACCTCCCGGCGCTGCCCCTGCTCATCCAGGACGATCAGCGAGCCGCTGTCCGTGACCTCCAGCGCCGTGCCGGTGAACATCTCCGCCGGCGCGATGACCTGCACACGCTGAGCGAGGGTCGCCGAGCGCTCGCGGTAGGCGTCCATCAGCGTCCCCGCCTGCGCCATGCTGCTGACGGTTTCAAACTCCTGAAGGAACGCGCGCACGAGCGCCGCGCGATTGACGCTCGTCCCCGTGAGCAGATCCAGCGAGGCGGCGGTCTGTGCGATCTCCGGCGGGAAGTCCCTTTGATGGACGTTGATGCCGATGCCGGCGACGACGTCGTGCACGCTCTGCTCGTCCGCGTTCATCTCCAGCAGCATGCCGCAGACCTTCTTGCCGCCGCAGACGATGTCGTTGGGCCACTTGATGCGCGCGTCGAGCCCCGTCACGTTGGCAATCGCCCGCGCCGTGGCCAGCGCCGCCTGCAGGGACAGCCCGGCCACCTGCGAGGGATGCGCCTGCGGCCGAAGGATCAGCGACATGAACACGCCCTCCCCCGCCGGGGAGATCCAGCCGCGCCCGCGCCGTCCGCGTCCCGCCGTCTGCTCGTCCGCGACGACGAGCGTGCCCTCCGCCGCGCCGCGGGATGCCAGCTCGCGCGCATAGCGGTTGGTCGAGTCGACGCTCCTCAGATAGACGATCTCCCGGCCCGCCCAGACGGTCTCCAGGCCGCGGCGGATGACCGGCGCCATCAGCGTGTCGGGGCATGCCGTCAGCCGGTAGCCCTGCCGGCCCACGGACTCGATGACAAAGCCCTGCGCGCGCAGCTGCTCCATCTGCTTCCAGACCGCCGCGCGCGTCACGCCCATCGCCTCGCTGAGCGCCTGGCCGGAGACGATCTCCCCGGTGAGAAGCCTTTCCAGTATGTCGTCCATCGCTGCGCCTCCGTTTCTGCGTTTCGCCTTTTATTGTAGCAAAAAAGCCCCTGTGTTTCAAGGGGCCGGGGCGCGGCTTGCCAAATACGGCGTCATCCATTATAATAGAAAGGGTTTTGGGCATATTGAGACCAAAGGAGATTTGCCATGCAGAGTTCCAACAGGATTGTGACTGCGCTCAAGCAGAACATCGCCCGCGTCGTCGTCGGCAAGGAGGACGTCGTCGAGCTGCTGCTGACAGCGCTTCTTTGCGAGGGCCATGTGCTGATTGAGGATGTGCCCGGCGTGGGCAAGACGACGCTGTGCGGGGCGCTGGCCCGCTCGCTCTCCTGCTCCTTCAAGCGCATCCAGTTCACCCCGGACATCACGCCCTCCGATATCACCGGCTACACCGTGCCGAGCCTGACGGGCGAGATGCAGTACCGCCCGGGCGCCATCTTCAGCCAGATCGTACTGGCCGACGAGATCAACCGCACCTCCCCCAAGACGCAGAGCGCGCTGCTTGAGGTCATGGAGGAGTGCCAGGTCACGGTCGATGGCGTCACCTATCCGCTCTCGCGGCCGTTCATGGTGCTGGCGACGCAGAACCCGGTCGACTTTGTCGGCACCTATCCGCTGCCCGAGGCGCAGATGGACCGCTTCTTCATGCGCATCTCCATCGGCTATCCGACCCTGGAGGACGAGATGGATATCCTGGAGCGCTACTGCGGCGAGAGCACACCGATGCAGACGCTCACGCCGGTCTGCTCGGCGGAGGATGTGCTTTCCATGCAGCAGGAGGTCAAGCAGGTCTACTGCTCCCGCGAGGTGCGCGGCTACATCGCCTCCATCTGCGCCGCCACGCGCGCCACGCCGATGCTCACGCTGGGCGCGAGCACCCGCGCCGCCATCGCGCTCGTCCATGCGGCGCAGGCCAGTGCGGTGCTCTGTGGCCGGGACTACATCATCCCCGAGGACGTGCAGCGCATGGCCGCCAGCGTACTGTGCCACCGCTTCGTGCTCTCCGCCGATGCGCGCATGCGCGGCTTCACGCCGGAGCAGGCGCTTGGCGAGCTGATGGGCGGCGTGCGCGTCCCGGTGAGGCTCAAATGACCGCGCGCGGGCTGTACACGCTGCTCTTCGGCGCGCTGATGCTCGTCACCTCGCTCTCCGTCTCCAGCGGCGGCGCGTTCCTGCTGGCCTGCGCCGCCCTCGTGTGCTGGGGCTTTTCGCTGCTGTGCGTGCTGCTTGCGCGCGTGCTCTGCCGCGTCACGCAGCAGCTGGGGGCCTCGCAGGTCACGCGCGGCGGCGAGTGCCGCTACACGCTGCGCGCTTTTCTGCCCCTTCCGCTGCCCATCGCGCCGCTCTCCCTGCGCGTCAGCCTGCCCAGCGGAAGGGAGAGCGAATATCTTCTGCCCCTGCGCCTGCTGGGCGCCACCGAAAGCGACAACGACTTTCCCTGCCCGCACGTGGGCGTCTATCCCGTCGGCGTGACGCGGCTGGGCTTTTCGGACTGCTTCGGCCTCTTTGCCCTGAGCGCGCGCGTGCGCCTTGCGCCGGACATGCTGACCGTGCTGCCCCGCTGCGCGCAGACGGCGCCGCTGCGCTTCAGCCCCGGCGAGGGCGAAACCAGCGCGGCCCAGCGCGCGCAGGCCGACCGCACGACGCCCGCCGACACCCGCGCCTGGCAGGAGGGCGACGAGATGAAGCGCGTCCACTGGAAGCTCTCCCTGCGCCGTCAGGCGCTGATGGTGCACACCTATGAGACGCCCCAGCGCCCGGACGCGCTCATCCTGCTCGACTGCGGCGCGCCCGACGCGCCCGACGCCCTTCGCGCCGCCGCGGTGGACGCGCTGTGCGACACCTGCGCGGGCATCCTGCGCCAGCTGCTGGAGCAGGGCCACATCGCGCGATTGCCGCTGTGGGGAGATGCGCCGCGCGAGCTCAGCGGCCAGGACGCCTCCTCGCTGCCCGCGATGCTCGAGGCCCTCGCGCAGGAGCGCTTTGCCCGCGGGGACGACTTTTCCCGCGTGCTGCATCTCGCCTCCCGCCGGATGCGCCGCACCGGCTCCACGGTCATCCTGACCACGCATCTCACGCCCGCCGTCGCCGACGCGGCCATCGCCCTGGCCCACATGGGACCGCACACGCGGCTGACCCTCGTGACAGCCGGCGAGCCGGCGCAGGAGCAGGAGCAGCTGCTCCATCTGCTGCTCAGCTGCGGCGTCGAAACGACGCGCGTCGCCCTCCGAGGTTGATCGATCGATGAAAAAGACGCTCTTCTCCCTGCCGGAGCATGCCCCCCTGCACGCAATCACGACGCTGTGCATCGGTTTGGGCAGCACCTATCCCCTGTCGCTGGCGCTGGGGCTGGTCGCGCCGCTCCCGCTGTTTGCCGCCTGCTGCGCGCTCGTCACGCTGCTGTTCTTTCTGTTTGACTGCGTGCCGCGCCTGCGGGCGCTGGCCTATCCGGCGCTGTTCGCGCTGCTCTTTGGCGCGGTCTTTTCCCTGCGCGGCCAGCTTGCCTCCATCAGCGCGGCGCTGACGCTCTTTTTGAGCGGCCAGCCGCTGGCGCTTGCGGCGTATTCCCGCGCCATCGCGGCGGTGCTTTCCATGGTGCTGACCGGCGTGGGCGCGGCCCTCGCACGCAGCGAGCACGCCTTCTTTCCGCTGGCGCTATTGAGCATCGCCATCCTGTTCGCCGTTTCGTTCCTGGGCGCGGACGTGAGCCCACTCGCATTTCTGCCGCTCGTGCTGGCGTTGCTGCTCTCCGGGCGCGCGCCGGGCGTCACCCAGCGCCGGATGATCCCCTGCGCGGTGCTGGTGCTCGCCGTGTCGCTGTTGCTGCTCCCGCTGAGCGGGCAGGAGGCACCCCGGCTGACCGCCTTTGCCGAGCGCGTGCGTCAGGCGATCGACGATTACTTCTTCTTCACCGATCCGCGCACGGCCTTCTCGCTGAGCGCAGCCGGCTGGCAGCCGCTGGGCGCGGACCGGCTCGGCGGCCCCGTCGACCCGACGGACGACCCCGTGATGGAGGTCGAAACGCAGGAGCGCACGCTGCTGCGCGCCACCATCAAGAACAGCTACACCGGCAGCGCCTGGACGGACGCCACCTCCGGCCGGCGCTACCTCTACGTCAATCCGCGCTTTTACGCGATGCGGCGCGACCTGTTTGACATGGCCCGCCCGGAGGAGGCGCTGCGCGCGCTGCTGCCCGAGGCCCGGACGATCACCGTGCGCATGCGCGCCGACGCCGCCAGCACGCTCTACCTCACCCAGCGCTTCACGTCGCCCGGCGGCGAGGGGCTTGTCGCCTATTTTTCCCCGGCCAGCGAGGTCTTTGCGACGCACAGCCTTTCCGCCGGGGAGGTTTATGCCTTCTCCGGCATCCCGATGAGTGCCTCGACCGAGGGCGTCCGCCGCGCCGTGCTGCTGGCCGCGCAGGAGGAGGACCCCTACCTGGAGACCGTGCGCGCCGACGATCTCGCCCTCCCGGAGGGGATCGACCCCCGCGTGCTGACGCTCGCCGCCGAGATCGCCGCACCGGAGGGAAACGACTTTGACCGCGCCGCCGCGCTCTGCGCGTTTCTGCAGACGACGTTTCCCTATACGCTTGACCAGAGCATCCCGCCCGAGGGCGAGGACTTCGTCTCCTGGTTCCTGCTGACCGAGCAGAAGGGCTACTGCACCTCCTTCGCCAGCGCCATGGCCGTGCTCGCGCGCGCCATCGGCCTGCCCTCGCGTTATGTGGAGGGCTACGTCGCCCAGCCCGATGCCGACGGCATCGCCCGCGTCACGCAGCAGAACGCCCACGCCTGGGTGGAGATCTATTTCAGCGGCTTCGGCTGGCTGTCTTTTGATCCGACGCCCGGGCTGGGCCGGGCCGCGCGCGATCCCGACGCGCCGGACGACCCCGACGATTCCGACGATCCCGACGATCCGGACGATCCCTCCGGCGTGCCGGACGGCGCCTCGCCGAGCCCGACGCCCACGCCTACGCCCACCCCCACGCCCACGCCTGCGCCCACGCCGACCCCGGAGACGCCGGAGAGCGAAAACCCGGAGTCAACCCCCACGCCCACGCCGACACCCACACCCTCGCCAACGCCCTCGCCGACGCCCATGCCGACCCCCGTGCCGACGCCCTCGCCCACGCCGCCGCCCGAGCCGCCGCAGAACAGCCGGATACTCCTGCTGGCCCTGCTGCTCCTCCTGCTGCTTGCCGGCCTTGCGGCGCTGCGGCTCTACGCCGTCTCGCCCGGCACGCTCAGCGCCCGGCAAAAGCGCAGCAACGACGCGCTGGTCGTCTGGTATGCCGCCGTGCTGCAGGCGCTTGCGGCGATGGGCATTCGCCCCGCTCCCGGCGAGGCGCCGGCCACGTTCCTCCTGCGCGCGCAGGAGCAGCTGGGCGGCAAGCCGAAGCTGACGCAGCTGGGCCGCGCGCTGTGCATCGCCCGTTACAGCGGGCACAGGCTCAAGGCCACGCAGGTCGGCTATGCCGAGCAGACCTACCGCGCGCTCGTGCGCGGCATGAAGCTCACGCAGCGCCTGCGCATGTATGCCTGCCGCTTCCTCAGCGGGCTGAAGCTGACGTAATGGTATCATCAAAAAGCGGCGGGCCGTTCCTCAGTGGAACGGCCCGCCCGATTTCATTCAATTCGCACGCGGCTGCCGCCCTCGCGCGCCTTGGTGACGACGATCTTCCTGTCGATGCGCCTGCCGAGCTCCTCGACATGGCTGATCACGCCGACGAGGCGGTGGCCCTGCGTCAGCGAGGTCAGCACGGCGATCGCCTGCTCGAGGGAGCGGGCATCCAGCGACCCGAAGCCCTCGTCCACGAACAGCGAATCCAGCCGCACGCCGCCCGCGCCGGCCTGAATCTCGTCGCTCAGCCCGAGCGCCAGCGCCAGGGAGGCCTTGAAGGCCTCGCCGCCGGAGAGCGTGCGCACGTCGCGGGCGCTGCCGTTGAGATGGTCGACGACCTCCATGTCCAGGCCGCTCTGCTGCTGCCTGTTCTCCGCCGTCCCGCGGCGGCGCAGCTCGTATTGCCCGTCTGTCATCCCGCGCAGGCGGACGTTGGCCCGCGCGATCACGCGGTCAAAGCAGGTCATCTGCACATAGGTCTCCAGCGTCACCTTGTCCCTGCCGCTCACCTGGCCGTTGGCCGTCGCCGCCAGTGCGCCGAGCGTGCGGCTGAGCGCCTGCTTCTGCTGCGCATCCTCAAGCGCCAAGCGCATCCGCTCAAGCGTCTGCGCATTCTGCTCGATGCGCGCGTGCAGCGTGCGCTCCGTTCCGCCCAGGGCCTCCATCTCCGCCTCCAGCGCGGCGCTGCGCGCCTGCAGCACGCCGGTCGCCTCCTCCTGCGGGGCATCCTCCAGCTGCTTTTCGATCGCCTGACGCCTGGCCGCCGCCGAGGCGAGTGCCTCCTGCGCGCGGCGGCTCTCCTGCGCGGCGTGCTCGATGGCCGCATGGATGCGCTCCTTCTCCTGCCCGAGGGCGTCCATCCGCGCCTGCGCGGCCTCGCGGCTGGCGAAGGGCAGCCCGGCGCGGATCTGCTCCGCCTGCCTTCGCTTCTCCTGCGCCTCGCCCGCCAGCGCCGCGGCACGCGTTTCGCCGGATTGCAGCTGCGCGGTGAGCGCGGCCTCCTCCTGCTCCTTCTCCGGGATCTTGCGCTGCGTGTTGGCAAGCTTTTCGGCCAGGGTCTGCGCCGACTGCGCCGTCTGCGTCCGCTCCTGTGCGAGGCGCTGCGCCGCATCCCGCTCGTCCCTCGTGCGCTGCGCGGCGCTATCGCGCTGATACGAGCCCAGCAGCTCGCAGGCGAGCGCCTTCGCCTGACGCTGCGCGGCGTCCCGCGCGCTGATGGCCGCCGCCGTGTCGCCATGGTAGGCGGTCGCAAGCATCTCCGCGCGGTCATACGCCTGCTTGAGCCGGTTGAGCGCCGCCTCGCTGACCGCCTCCGCGCAGGGTCTGGCGGGCGCGGGATGCGACGTCGCGCCGCAGACGGGGCAGGGCTTCCCCTCCTGAAGCGTCCCGGCCAGAATGCCGGCCTGCGCGCCCAGGAAGGAGGCCTCCGCCTGTGCCCGCTCGCGGTAGGCCTTGTCGCGCGCCGCGAGCGCCTGGGCCTCCTTCTGCGCCGCGTGCTGCGCGGCCTCCTCGCGCTCTGCCAGCGCGTCAAGCGCCTCCTGCAGCTGCTCAAGCCGCTTTGCGCGCTCCCGTGCCTGCGCGGCCTCCGCCTGCGCCCGCTCGCCCTGCGCCGTCACCTCCGGCAGGTGGGCGACCTTCTCCTTCGCGACAGCGATATCCGCGTGCAGCTTGTCCCGCGCGCGCCTGTCCTCCCCGGCGCGAAGCAGCAGCGCCTGTGCGCGCGCTTGCGCGTCGCCCGCTTCATCCTCCAGCGCCTTCGCGCGGGTGTATTCGCCCAGTTTCGCCTCAATGCCCGCCGCCTCGGCGGTCAACGCGTCCTCCCGGGGGCGCAGGGCGAGTGTGCGCGCCTCCTCCTGTGCGCTTTGCGCGGCCCGCTCCTGCGCCGCTGAAAGCGCCTCCGCCGCGCGCACGAGCTCCTCTCGGGCCGCCTCGATCGCCTTCGCCCGGCCGATGTGCTCGCTCAGCGCGGCGCTCTGCGCCTGCAGGGCCGCGCGCCGCTCAAGCGTCTGCGCCATCTGCGCGCGGTCAAGCGCGACGCCCCGCTCCGCCAGCGCCATCCGCTCAGGCACCTGAAGCAGCTCCCGCTGCGCCGCCAGGGGCGCGTCCTCCGCCTCAAGCTCCGGCGGCATGCGCAGCAGATCGCCCTCCTGCAGCAGCGCGCGCACGGCCTCCCTCGCCTCGCGCTGGGCGGCGTTGGCCCGCTGTCCCAGCTCCCGCTGCAGCGCCTCAAAGCGCTCTGTGTGGAAGATGCGCCGCAGGATCGCACGGCGTTCGTCCGTCCCAGCGAGCAGCAGGCGCTTGAACTCGCCCTGGGCGATCATGCCGATCTGCGCAAACTGGTCGCGCGTCAGGCCGATGATCTCCTCGATCTCCCGGGTCACGTTCTGGCTGCCCGTGACGACGCGCCCGTCCGGCAGGGTGAGCGTCGCCTCGGCGCTCTGGTGCGTGAAGCCCTCGCCGCGCTTCTTGGGCCGGTCATAGTCCGGCACGCGGTGAACCGCATACAGACCGCCGCGCAGCGCGAACGTCAGCTTCACATAGGTGTCGAGCGTCGGCTCGGCGTATTTGCTGCGCAGCATGCCCGCGCGCCGCTCCTGCCCGCTGGCCTCGCCGTAGAGCGCGAAGGTGATCGCGTCAAAGAGCGTCGTCTTGCCTGCGCCCGTGTCGCCCGTGATCAGATAGAGCCCGCTTTCCCCGAGCCTGTCCATGTCAAGCTCCGTCCTCTGCGCATAGGGGCCGAACGCGCAGAGCGTCAGATGCACCGGTCTCATGCCTCGTCCTCCCAGATCTTTTCCATCACGCCGCGAAGCAGCGCAGCCTGCTGCGCGTCCATCGGCGCGCCGTTCTGCTTTTCAAACAGCTCCGCAAAAAGCGCAAACGGCTCGCGCCGCGAGAGCGCCTCCGGCGAAAAATCCGCCGCCGCCGCGCGCGTGCGCGCGTTGTCGTAGACGATCTGAAGCCAGTTGGGATAAGTCGCGCGCAGCCGCGCTCCGGCCTCCGGCACGTCGTCCTCGTCCGTCAGCACGAGGCGAAGATAATCCCCGCTCCCCTCGCCCAGCATCAGCGTCTCAAAAGAACCGCGCAGGCTGCGCATCGCGTGCAGCGGCGCAAAGGCGACCGGCTCAGCATTCACGCTGCCGTCCCCGGCGAGGTCGACCAGCAGGCCGCCCTTCTTCTGCGCGCATTCGGAGAAGGCGTAGCACAGCGGCGAGCCGCTGTAGCGCACGCGCCCGCCCAGCAAGCTCTGCGCCGTATGCAGATGGCCCAGCGCCGTGTAGCAGAACGGCGAAAAGACCTCCGCGTCCACGTTGTCCAGCCCGCCGACGCTGATCTCCTCCGATTCGCTCCTCGCCGCGCCCGTCACAAACTGATGCGCGAGGAGCACGCTGCGCACGCCCGCTCGAAGCGGCATCGCCGCGACGGCGGCGGAAAGCGCGTTCGTATAGCCCTCGATGCCCTCGTCCCCCAGCGCGGCGCGCACATGCGCCGGCTTGACAAACGGCAGCAGCCAGACGTCGACCTCGCCCTGCGCATCGGAAAGCGTCACGCAGCGGGCCTGTCCGTCATACACCGGCGCGACATACACGCCGCCTTTCGCCATCAGCTCCGCGCCAAAGGCCACGCGCTCGGCGCTGTCGTGGTTGCCCGCGATCATCAGCACGGGGCAGCCCGCCTGGCTCATGCGCGAGAGAAAACCGTCAAACAGCGCGACGGCCTCCGCCGGCGGAACGGGCCTGTCGTAGATGTCCCCCGCCAGCAGGAGCGCGTCGATTCTCCCCGCCATCGCGGCCACCTGATCAAGCAGATGGCGCTGCTCCTCCAGCATGGAGAGCTCAAAGATCCGCTTGCCCAGATGCAGATCCGAAAGATGCAGAAACCTCATGCCGTCTTCCCTTCCTTTGATGCATGGCGCCGGAGCCTGCCGGCGCACGGGAAAATGCTTTCCCTATAACAATTCTTTGCCGGCAATATTTCCGGCCATCTTCTCTCCCCCCTTGGAGGAGAACGGGCCTTGATCGGCTGTCCGTGCCGCCGTTCCCTTCCGCTATTATACCACGCGGCGCTTCACCCCGGCAATCCCGCCTTGACAGCGGCTTTTCCGCCTCGTACAATAGAGAATAAGGACAAAACGATCCCCTGACGGAGGGCTTTGCATGAACAGACGATCCCCGGCGACGCGCCGCCTGACCGGCGCGCACGCCTTTTTCCTCGGCGCGCTGGTCGCGCTGGCGGCGCTCGCCCCGGCGATTGTGCCCTATGGCGGGCAGTATGTCACGCGCGGCGACTACATCGAGCAGCAGCTTCCCTTTATCCTGGAGGCGCGGCGCATCCTGCGCGGCGGACTGAACAGCTATTCCTTCTCGACCTTTCTGGGCGCGCCCGCCGTGGGCACCTATGCCTTCTACACGCTGGGCAGTCCGTTCGTCTGGCCGCTGGCGCTGCTGCCTGAGACGCTCATCCCCTACGGCATCAGCGTCATGGCGGTGCTCAAGCATGCCATCGCCGCGCTGACGGCCTTTTGCTACTTCCGGCGCATGGTCAAAAGCGAGCGTCTGGCGCTGCTGGGCGGTCTGCTCTACGCGTTCTCCTCCTTCACCGTGGTCAACACCCAGTTCTACCACTTCACGGAGGTCGTCGCCTTCTTCCCGCTGATCCTGCTGGGCATCGAGATCGCGATGAGCGACGCGCCGCGCCCCGGCCTGCTCGCGCTCTTCTGCGCTCTGAACGCGCTGACCAACTACTACTTCATGCTCGCCAGCGCGCTGCTCTCTGCGCTGTATTTCGCCTTCCGCTTCTTCTCGCCGGACTGGCGCGGCGCGCGGAGCCTGCGCCGGGTGGCGACGGTCGTCTTCGAGTGCGGCGTCGGCTGCGCGCTCTCCGGCGTGCTGCTGCTGCCCGCGCTGCGCTTCATGCTCTCCATCACGCGCACGGGCGCGGGCGACACCTCCCTGCTCGCCCAGCGCTATGCGCCCGCCGTGCTGCTGGAGCGACTGCGCTCGCTGCTCATGCCCATCGAGAGTGGCGTCGTCCATGCCTATTACGGCGATGCGGGCAGCTGGTGCTCCACGGCTGCCTATCTGCCCGTCTTCGGGCTGACAGGCGTTCCCGTGCTGATGGCCGCCAGGCGGCAGGGCTGGCTCAAGGCGCTGCTGGGCGTGCTGGCCGTCTGCTGCGCTGTTCCGGTGCTGTGCGGCGCGTTTTCTCTCTTCACCAACACGGGCTACACGCGCTGGTGGTACGGCCTTTCGCTCATGCTCGCGCTGGCGACGCTGCGCGCCTGCGAGAGCGGCGCTTCCCGGCGGGCTTGGCTGGCTTCGTTTGCGCTGTGCAGCCTGCTGACCGCCGCGCTGACCCTGCCCCTCCTGCTGCCCGAAAGCGCGCTCGCCGCGCTGCCGGAGCGCCTCGCCGAAATCATCCGGAACCGGAAGACCGGCGCCTACGCGGGCAACGCCTTCCGCGCGCTCTCCCTCGCGCTGACACTGCTGGGCGGCGGCGCGATGCTGCTGATCCTCCTCCGCCCGCGCTTCGGCGCAGCAATTTGTGCTGTGTGCGTCTGCGCCGCCGTGCAGTACGGCGCGTACATCGCCGTGGGCGACCGCGAGATCCTCTCCGGCGGCACGGAGGCCGGAAACGGCGTGTATGCCCTCGAGGAGATCGCGGAGCCGACGCTTGGCGCGCTCTCCTTGCCTGAGGCGGAGGGCTACACGCGCATCGACTACGGCCCGCGCCTGCGCAATTACGGGCTGCTGCGCGGCCAGTCCTCGCTGACCTGCTTCAACTCCCTGCGCGCCTCGACGATTGGCCGGTTCATCTCGACCGCCGGCTTCGGCTACGACGAATCGACGACCGTCACCCCGCCGGACGGCTCCGGCGCTATTCGCGCGCTGCTGAGCGTCAGCGAATACCACCAGACCGACGGCGAGCCCGTGCCCGAGGGATTCGTCTACGACCGCGAGGAGAACGGCTTTGCCGTCTATGTGAACCCGAACGCCGTGCCGATGGGCTTTTTACAGACAGTCTGCACCGGTGACGCGCATCAGCGCATGGACAGCGGAACGGTCGGCGAGGTGATGCTCGCCGCCGTAACGCTCGACGACGGGCAGCTCGCGCGCTACGGCGAACGGATGGAGCGGCTCGACGTCTACCATATTCCCGACTGGCAGACGAGCGCCGCGCGCCTGCGGGAAAACGCCTGCAGCCGCTTTGAGACCTTCGCCGACGGCTTCTACGCGCAGATTGACGCGAAGGAGGCGGGCCTTCTGGTCTTCACGATTCCCTACGACAAGGGCTTTTCCGCCACGGTCGACGGGAAGCCGGCCGAGATCGTCCCCTGCGACCTCTCGTTCATGGCCGTATGGGTCGAGCCTGGCGCGCACGAAATCACCTTCACCTACCAGACGCGCAGCCTGAAGGCCGGCATCGCGCTGAGCCTGCTCGCCGCCTGCACGCTGGGCATTACCGTCGTGCTGTGCCAGAAAAAGCGCGGCGCGCGGGGCTGATTGGGTAAAGCACGCTTTTACAGATCAATGCGCATGAATGTTCGACAGCAAGAGGGAGGAAGCCCGCAGGCTTCCTCCCTCAGCTTATTTCTTTACTCTTCCTCTCCGCTGCGCTTGTTCCTCCTGCGCCAGATCACCAGGATGAGGATGATCACGACGATCAGGATCAGCAGGAGAATGATCCACAGGATACCCTGCGTCACGCCCGCCGCGCCGAAGAGATTCAGCCCGGACGAGGGCGCTTCCGTCGGTTCAGCGATCGGCTCCGCAGTCGGCTCAGCCGTCGGGGCCTCCGTCGGCTCTGCGGTCGGCGTCGCCGTCGGCTCGGCCGTGGGCTCTGCAGTCTCGGCGGTCGGTTCAGCCGTCGGCTCCGCAGTCGGCTCGGCGGTCGGTTCAGCCGTCGGCTCCGCAGTCGGCTCGGCGGTCGGCGTGGCCGTCGGCTCGGCGGTCGGTTCAGCCGTCGGCTCCGCAGTCGGCGTGGCCGTCGGTACCATCGTCGGCGTCGCGGTCGGCGCAGGCGTCGGCGTCGCACGCAGCTCGATCAGCGCGCCGTCCAGCAGGCTGATGAGCGCCTGCACATCGCCCGGGAGAACGCTGAGCATCCGGCTGCCGTCGAGCTCCGTGAGCGTCACGGAGGCGGCGGTATCGGAGGCATCGCTCGGAAGGATGGAGGAGAGCTCGCCATCGCCGATCAGCTCGCGGATCTGCTCGATCCGGTCGATCAGGCTGAGCAGCTCCTCGCCGGTGACCCCGGCGTCCGGAGCCAGGGAAATCGCCTGGATGCCCTCGTCGTTATAGATCACGACGGCCTGCGGCGCCTGGCCGCTTCCCTCCGGCGCATAGGCAAAGGCGGAGACGGCCTCCTCCTCATCGCCCTCCTGCGCTACGTCGGGCGCAGCGCTCTCCATGTCCGCCAGCAGCTTTCGAAGCTCGCCCAGCGTGAGCGGCGCGGGGGTCGGCGTATTTTGCGCCTCCAGGGTCACGCTGCCGTCGTCGACGGCGTTGGACAGCGCCTGCGCATCGATCGCCAGCCCCTCGGCGGCGGCGATGAGCGCCTTGAGCACATCGTCGGAAAGCTGCGCGCCGGGCGCGAGGTAGATCGTCGCGTCCTTCTCGTCCGCCTCGAGCGGGGAGACAGCCGTGGCCTCGGACATCGCGTCCGCACCGGCCTCACGGCTGGCGGCACGGATCAGGCGGATGATCTCCTCCGCCGTCAGATCGCTGTTCGGGTTGGTGCGCACGACCAGCGAGCCGTCGCCCTGCACCTCGGCGGAGAACGGCGTGTCGCCGCTTTCCGTGGACATGTTCTGCGAGAGCAGCGGCAGCAGATCGGCGACCGTCTGCGGATAGCGCGCGATCTCGTTGCCGTCGAGATCGTAGAGCACGACGTCGCCGTTGGTGTCAATGAGCATGGAGCCGGCGTGCGCGGTATAGACATAGGTGACGGTGACCGAGGCGAGGCCGTTGTACTCGCGGGCGCAGAGTGTGACGCGGCACTGCGTGCCGGGCACGGCCTTGCGCGCAAACGGCACGCGCGTGATCCACGCGCCGTTGCCGCGGTAGCGGGCGATGCGCTCGCCGTCCGCGCGAAGCGTCATGTACAGATAGTAGGAGGAAGGATCGCTCACCGTGGAGGCCGAGACGCTCAGACGCGCACAGGCCGAGCCGGGAACGAGCGCCGGCATGCCGCCCAGCGTGTACACCGCGCTGGCGGTCAGGCGCTGCGGGCCGTCGTTGCAGGGCAGATCGACAGTGCGCGAGACGGAGACAGAGAGGCTCGTCTCCCCGCGCATGGCCTCGCACATCTGCGCAGGATCCTCAAGGGCGACGGGCTGCGCGCTCGTCGCCGCCTGCGCATCCGCGCGGGCAGAGGTGGAAACTGCAGTCTCGACAGCCTCGAGCTGCCAATAGCAGTTGACGCTCTCCTGCGCCAGAGCAAACACCGGCAGCGCCAGGAGCAGCAGAAGCGCCAGCGTGCGGATGACAGATTTCATAAAAAAACGCCCCCTCCAGACAGACAAAAACAGGATACCCCATTTATAACATGAGAAGGAAAAAAATGCAAGGCGTTCACCGCAGAAAAACTGGTTTTGACCCGCCGGAACAGCCGATTTTCAAAATAAATCGAAAATGGGGCTAGTCAGGTGTGTGGATTTAAGCTATAATGAAGCTATCAGAAAACATGAAAGGGAGGGATTGACCGTGATCCAGGTTATCTTTGGCAAGAAGGGTTCCGGCAAGACCAAGCGTATTTTGGATATGGCAAACGCTTCTGTGAAGGAGGCCAAGGGCAACGTTCTGTTCGTGGACGACGACAAGAGCTACACCCTCAGCCTCAAGCCGCAGATCCGTTTTATCGATGCCAGCGAATATCAGGTGAAGGGCGTTGAGCCGTTCTACGGCTTCCTCGCCGGAATCCTTGCCGGCAACTACGACATCAGCATCATCTACATCGACGCCTTCCTCAAGCTGGTGAAGGCCGATGCCAACGGTCTGGTGGACTTCTTCGCCAAGCTCGAGCGCCTTGTGGGCGAGGCGGGCTGCGATATGGTCATCAGCTTCAGCGAGGACGCGGCCAACGTGCCGGAGAGCATCCGCAAGTACCAGATCTGAGACATGCCTTTCTGCCGCTTCCCGCGCGAGGGAAGCGGTTTTTTGTCCCCGGGGCGTTTTGACCGGCTGCCGGGGCCATACATTCCAATCTCATCATTCGTTGGAGGATCCTTATGCAGATGCTTTCTACGCGCGGCGCTGCCGCGGTTTCGCCCTCGATGGCCATCCTGCGCGGGCTTGCGCCCGACGGCGGGCTGTACGTTCCCGCGCAGTTTCCCGCCTTTGCGGAGGCGGATCTCCTCGCGCTCGTCCCGATGAGCTATCAGGAGCGCGCCTTCGCGGTGCTCTCCCGCTTCCTGCCCGACTTCGGGGAGGCCGAGCTGCGCGCGGCCATCGCCGGGGCCTACGGCACGGGCTTTGACTGTGAGGCCGTCGCGCCGCTTTTGCGCGTGGGCAGCCGGGCGCACGCCCTGGAGCTCTGGCACGGCCCGACGCTCGCCTTCAAGGACATGGCGCTGCAGCTGCTGCCCCATCTGCTGACGCTCAGCGGCAAAAAGCACGGCGAGACGCGCGAGGTCTTCATCCTCGTGGCCACGAGCGGCGACACGGGCAAGGCCGCGCTCGAGGGCTTCCTCGACGTGCCCGGCACGCGCTGCTGCGTCTTCTATCCCAAGGACGGCGTCAGCCAGGCGCAGCGCCTGCAGATGGTCACCACCGGGGGCAGCAACACACATGTCATCGCGGTGGAGGGCAACTTTGACGACGCGCAGACCGGCGTCAAGCGCATCTTCTCCGACGCGGATTTCGCGCGGGAGATGGACGCACAGGGCCGCGTGCTCTCCTCGGCCAACTCGATCAACTTCGGCCGGCTTGTGCCGCAGATCGTCTATTACTTCTCCGCCTATGCCGACCTGCTGCGTGAGGGCGCCATTTCGGTGGGCGACGCGGTCAACTTCTGCGTGCCGACGGGCAACTTCGGCGACATCCTCGCCGCGGACTACGCCAAGAAGGCCGGGCTCCCGGTCGGCAGGCTGATCTGCGCGAGCAACGAGAACAACGTGCTGACCGATTTCATCCGCACGGGTGTCTACGACATCAGCGATCGCGCGTTCTACAAGACGATCTCCCCGTCGATGGACATCCTGATCTCCTCGAACCTGGAGCGCCTGCTCTTTGACCTGAGCGGCTGCGACGGCGAGCGGATCGCCGGCCTGATGGCGCAGCTCAGGACGCAGCGCCGCTACGAGATCGACGGCGGGATGCTCCGCCTGATGCAGAGCCGCTACGCCGCGGGCTTCGTCGATCAGGCCGGCATCCGCGCCGAGATCGCGCGCAGCTTTGCCGAGGATGGGTATCTGATGGACACGCACACCGCCGTGGCCTCCGCCGTGCTGCGCGACTACGTCGCCACCACCGGCGACACGACGCCCGCCGTCATCGTCTCCACGGCCAGCCCGTACAAGTTCGGCGCGTCCGTGCTCGAGGCCATCGCGGGCGAGGAGGCCGTGCGCGGCAAGGACGATTTCGCCTGCTGCGAGGCGCTCTCCGCGCTCACGGGCACGAAGGAGCCGGACCAGATCGCCAAGCTGCCGTCGCTGCCCGTTCGCCACACCGCCGTCTGCCAGAAGGACGCGATGGCGCAGGCCGTGCTTGACGCGGTGAAATGATTCCGGTTCACCTTTTCAAAACAGCAAGCAGCCCCTCTTCCGCAGTCTGACGGAGGGGGCTGCTTTTTGACGCTCTTTTTGTGTGCCTGAATTCCTGCTTTGCAGGATCAAACCCGTTTCAATCGTAGGCCGCTCTGCGGCCTGCTCTGAAACTACTTTTTCTTGGATTTATGGGATCGTTGGGCTGCCGCCCAAACCCGCCAAGGGACTTTGCCCCTTGACCCCATCTTCGCTTCGCGCTGATGAAGGCAGCTTTGGGCAAAGCCCGCCTTACACCTCATACACCGGCTGGGTCGGCGCGTAATCGGAGCGGTAGGCGATGATCCGCTTGAAGTCGTTCTGTGCGGCGATGCGCATCATGTCCTCCTGCGTGCAGTGGACACCGTAGCGCAGCAGGCGCGCATAGCCGGCATGCATGAGCTGCGCGGCATGGGTGTGCGGCTCGACGGTGCCCGTCAGGAGGATCCGCCCGCCACAGGTCAGCAGCCGGCGCACGAGCGCGCGGGCATAGGCCGTATCCAGCTGCGGATCGCTGATGAAGTAGACGCCCAGCGCGACGAACTCCTCCGGAATCGGGCGGACAAACGTGTCCGCGAGCATGTCGAGCGCGCGCTGCTGCACCCACATGGCGGAGGCGGCGTCCAGGTGGTTGAGCTCCTCCCGGAAGTGCGCATCACCGAAGAGATCGGCCTCCGGGAAGCGCTCGTGCACATAGCTCAGAATGCCCTGGCCCCGGCCATAGCGCGGCACGGGCAGCGCGACGGGACGGCCGTCGGCAAGCGCCTCGCCGATGGCCTGCATCAGCGCGCCGACCATCTTCTCGCGAGAGCTGGCGCCGGTGTGCGCGCCGTAATCGCAGTCGAGCACGGCGAGGTCGGCGGAAATACCCGTGATCGGGTCGGCGGCGTGGACGCGCGCGGAGTCGAAGTAGTCCCCGGAGAAGAAGAGCGTGTGCGGCCCCTCGCTCAGGCGGAACCAGGCACTGCCGGAGCAATGGCCGCTGCGTCCCCAGGTGACGCTCAGGCCACCGGGCAGCTCCGCCGGCGTATAGGGCAGGCACAGCCCCTCCAGCACGATCGGATCGTCGACCGGGAAGGGGAGCTGGCGGGCCGTCTCCGTCGTCATGACGACGCGGCCCGTGAACCCGCGCGCAAGCAGCGCCGGCAGCGCGCCGGACTGGTTTTCATGCGAATGGGTCAAAAAAAGATAGCGGCTGGCGCGAATCTGCTCGGGCGACAGATGCGGAAGCTCGTCCCCCTCGTAGCAGCGCTGATAGCCGCAGTCCACGATAAAATTCACACGGTTGCCCTCGACGAAGTAACAATGCCGCTGCTGGGAACAGGGTTCTCCCGTCAGATAAAGCTTCATGCAAGGGCCTCCTTATGGCAAGCATCACAGTTGTACACGGTTTCCTTAGTATAGTACAAAAAGGGCGCAGCGTAAACCCGAAAAATGGGCCTCTCTGCGCAATTTTTCATCTTTCCACGGGAATCGAAGGGCTTTTTTCATGCATGATGAAGCAAGAACGGCTTTTGCCCGATGTTTTTTCATGGTACAATAGGAAAAAGCGAATCCCTGCCTTTTTGCTCCGCGCGCGGGAAGAATGCGCGCCGCTCCATCGTCTTTATGGATAAAGCAGGGATTCTCCTCCGCAGAAGGACGGGATGGAACATGACGAAAAAGCGTTGGATGCACAGGACCGCCGTGCTGGCCCTCGCGCTCGTGCTGGGCGCGGCCCCGGCAGCGCTGGCGCAGAGTGCCGTGGTCGACAACGGCAGCGACCCGCAGAGCCGGCTGAACCTGCGCGAGCAGCCGGACAAGGGCAGCGCCTCGCTGGGCCGCTTCTACAGCGGTACGCCGGTGGAGATCGTCGCGGACGCGGGCGGCGGCTGGTCGCAGGTCGCCATCGGCACGGCGGACAGCTGCGTCGGCGGCTACATGATGACCGCCTATCTGGCGGACAGCGGCGCTTCGGGCGTGACGGACGCGACGCTCGAGCGCTCGGTCGTCTCGCCCTACGGGACGCCCTCCGTCGTCCTGCGCGACCAGCCGTCGAACTCCTACGACGCGGTGGCGATGCTCCGCGTCGGCGAGACGGTGCGCGTGCTCGGGGATTCGGGCGAGTATTACTTCGTCATGACGCAGAGCGAAGCCGTCGGCTGCCTGTGCTCAAACGAGCTGAGCGGCAAATAAGGCGTGCAGCAGGTCTGCTCCGCATCCCTGCTGCGAACGGGAAAACGAAAAACATCATTTCTCGCGCGCCCTCCGGGCACACTCCAAATGATCAAGGAAGCGGGTTTTCTTTGAAGGGGCTGCGGCCCCTTCATGCATCCCCGGAGCTGCATTTCCGTGATATCAATAAGATGAGGCGGTGCTTGCGCACCGCCTCTTGTCTATGGCTTTGTCTCTTCAATCAGAGGTTGCGCAGCGCGGACGCCGTCGGACGGCGCAGGCCATGCACATTGTATTCGCAGCGCAGGTAGCTGTTCACATCGCTCGAGGAAGCGACACGGGTGTCGATCATGGTCATGAGCTTCGCAACGGCGAACAGCAGGAGCACGACGGTGAGAACGGTCAGCATAGGAATGCCTCTCTTTCAAAATTTTGAAGGATTGTGAAGTGCGATTGGGGATCTGTCCGGCCCCTTGGCAAGCTCATTATATCATGGAGCGGGCCAAAAGTACACCATTTTTCCCAAAATAACTGAAAAAATCTGCGACTGACCAAAAATGCATCTCGGTGGTCCGGTATTGGAGTTGGCCCCCGTTTTCTGCATATTCGTCGGACGTTTCCTGCACGAAAATGCAGGATCCTCCGTCATCTGCGCGTCTCCTCTGAATGCGTCCCTTCGCACTGCCCGCCGCCGCGCTGTCCCTGCTTTTGCCGTTGACCCGCTCCGGTTTTTCTGCGCTGAAGGCAGATTCACGTTAACGCGCGCAGAAAAATGTGATATAATCGTGATAAAGAAAGGAGCCAGGTACGATGAAACCAACCAAACCGACAAAACGGACGGACAAATCCGGCAAGTCCCGTTTCTATACGAACAAGGCGACGCTGACCGTCTATCTCGTCCTGCGCGCGCTGGTGATCCTCGCGCTGGTGCGCGCGGCCTTCAGGCGCGATTTTGAGAGCGTCTTCCTCTGCGGGCTGACCCTGGTGCTGTTCATTCTGCCCAGCATCTTCACGCGCAAGCTCAACATCGAGCTGCCCAGCACGCTGGAGATCATCATCCTGCTGTTCATCTTCGCCGCAGAGATTCTCGGCGAGCTCAACAGCTTCTATATCCGCGTGCCCAACTGGGATACAATGCTGCACACGCTCAACGGCTTCCTCTGCGCGGCCATCGGCTTCGCGCTGGTGGACATGCTCAACCGGAGCGACAGCTTCTCCTTCAAGCTCTCGCCGGTCTATCTGGCGATCGTCGCGTTCTGCTTCTCGATGACCGTCGGCGTCCTCTGGGAGTTCTTCGAGTACAGCGGCGACCATTTCCTGGGCTACGACATGCAGAAGGACACCGTCATCCACACGATCAAGACCGTCGAGCTCGATCCGACGCGCAGCAACAAGGTCGTCACCATCCGTGACATCGCCGATGTGATCATCGTCCATTCCGACGGAACGCAGGAGGCGCTGGGCCTGGGCGGCTATCTCGACGTCGGCATCAACGACACGATGAAGGACCTGATGGTCAACTTCGTCGGCGCGGTCGTCTTCTCCATCATCGGTTATTTCTACGTCAAGGAGAAGGGCAAGGGGCGCTTTGCCGCCCGGTTCATCCCCAGGGTGCTGGGCTTGGGCGAGGGGCACCACGCCGCGCAGGACGAACGGAAGGAAGAATGACGTGGCGCAGCTGACGACCAGCGCGATCGTCCTGCGGCGCGCGGACTACCGCGACAACGACAGGATGCTCACGCTCTTCTCCCCAACGCTCGGGCGCATCGACGCGCTCTGCCGCGGCTGCCGGCGCCAGAAGAGCCCACTGATGGCGGCGAGCGAGCTGTTCTGCTCGGGCGAATATGTGCTCTATCAGACGGGCGAGCGCACGACGGTCGTCTCCTGCGCGGTGAGCGAATCGTTCTACGCGCTGCGCGGCGACTATGAGCGCCTGGCGCACGGCATGTACGCGCTGGAGCTCTGCGCCGCAGCCGTGCAGCCCGCGCAGGAGAACGAGCGGCTCTTCCTGCTGTTGCTGCGCAGCCTGGCGCACCTGTGTTACAGCGAAATTCCGCCGCGGCGCGTGACCGCCGTCTTCCTGATGGGCATGACGTCGCTGCTGGGCTTTCGCCCGCAGGTGGGCCGCTGCGCGCGTTGCGGCAAGCCGATCGACGCGCAGGGCGAGGGCTATGTCGCCGCGTTTTCCGGCGAGGCGGGCGGCGTGCTCTGCCCCGCGTGCGGCGCGGGCGAGGCCTGCCGCCTGACCGCGCAGGACGTCCGCTATCTGCAGGACATCATGCGCCGGGGTCTCAAGTCCCTTACTGACGCGCAGGCCGGCTGCCCGGACGCGCTCTTTGACGCGCTGCGCGCCATGGCAGAGGGCAAGCTCGACACGCCGGTGCGCTCCGGCAAGCTGCTGTAAAAGACAGGAGGCTGTACCATGGATGAAATGAAGCTCAAAACGCTGCAAACCTGGGTCAGGGAGGCCCGCCGCCTGGTTTTCTTCGGCGGCGCGGGCGTGTCGACAGAGAGCGGCATTCCGGATTTCCGCGGCGTCGACGGGCTGTATCACCAGAAGTTCAGGGAGCCGCCGGAGACGATCATCTCCCACTCCTACTACCTGCGCAATCCGGAGACGTTCTTCGAGTTCTACCGCACGCGGATGCTCTATCCGAACGCGAAGCCCAACATCGTGCATGAAAAGCTCGCGGCCTGGGAACAGGAGGGCCGTCTGCTCGCCGTCGTCACGCAGAACATCGACGGCCTGCATCAGGCCGCGGGCAGCCGGGCCGTCTACGAGCTGCACGGCAGCGTCCACCGCAACACCTGCCAGAAGTGCGGTGCGCGCTACACGCTCGAGGAATTCCTGACGCTGGGCGACGTACCCAAATGCCGCGTCTGCGGCGGGCGCGTCAAGCCGGACGTCGTGCTCTACGAGGAATCGCTCGATCAGGCGACGATCATCGGCGCCGTCGACGCCATCCGCCGGGCCGATCTGCTCATCGTCGCGGGCACGTCGCTGACGGTCTATCCCGCCGCGGCTTTCCTGGACGAATACCCCGGCAACCGGCTCGTGCTCATCAACAAGACGGTCACGCCGCGCGACGATATCGCCAACCTGACGCTGCATGAATCGCTCGGCGAGGTATTTTCGCGGCTGTAATGCATCTCTCTGTATGAAAACCGGGGAATGCTTTCGGCACGACCATATATGACCGATTCGTTCTGCGTGTAAAAGCATGGAAGGTTCTGTAAAAATTCAGAGAGCAGCCGAATTCCAAAGAAAAACCCCAGACATTCGTCTGGGGCTTTCATTTGGAATCCGGCAACGTCCTACTCTCCCGAGCGTTTCCCATCGCGCTCTCTTCCTCCGGGGAACTCGCACAGTCGCGTCCCCTGGCCGCTCCTTACGATTCCCGACGCTCCGCCTGCCTGTTTCCGCCACTGGCGGCAGCAGGCTCCGGTCCCACTGGGCGCGCATGGGGAAAAACCTAGCCAAGTACAATGTCGCACTCACCCGCAGATGGCCGGGAGCAGCTCTCTCCCGGGCGTTTTTCCCCATGCTGTATCGCCCACAGGGCGCGCACGGGAAAAAACCTAGCCAAGTACAATGTCGCACCTGGCTGAAGACGGCCCGGGAGGAAAACTGCCGGAGGGCAAAGAAAAAGCCCAGCCATAAGGCTGAGCTTTTTCTTTGGAATCCGGCAACGTCCTACTCTCCCGGGCCGTCTCCAGCCAAGTACCATCG
>SFHU01000001.1 GCA_004555535.1 Clostridiales bacterium | reverse complement strand
ATAAAAAATTGAAATTGATGTCAGAATTAACAGAGCATACCTTGGCAAATGAAATAGAAGCTCCACATGAGATTTTAAGAAAATAGGCAAGTCAAATTCCAGTTTGTCGAACGGATAAGGGCGCACTTTTATACACCGTTTGGTGTAGTGCGTTGAGTACGATTTTGCACTGCACCCAAGGCTCCTTTTCCACAAGGGAGCCTTGGGCGCTCCCACGCCGGTGCATAAAACAGTAAACCGACCTATGATCGTAACCATAGGTCGGTTTACTGTTTTATGGACACCTGCCTAAATGGCGGGATGCTTTTTTGATACTTCCTTATCTGTCCCTGCGGTATTCCTCGACCCCCCGCACGGTCAGCACGCCCTCCTCCACGGTGAAGCGCACGTTCTTCCCGGCGAAGGCGACGCCGTAGAGCCGCGCGGGATCGTTCTGGTAGCCCGGGCGCGGATCCCCGGCGAGCACGCCGCGCAGCGCCTCGCGCTTGTCCGGCGCGATGAGCGCTTCCAGCTCCGGCGGGAAGACGACGTCGAGGTGATCCCCCGCGTGCGCGCCGGCAAACCCGCCGCGCGCCTCGGGGTGGCAGTCCGTCAGCGGGTGATAGGGCTTGATATCGTAAATCGGCGTGCCGTCCATCAGGTCCGCGCCGCCGACGGTCAGCACGGGGCCGTCCTTCGTGTGCAGCTCGACCGCTTCGAGCGTCACGCAGGACAGGCCGATCGCGTTGGGGCGGAAGGGCGAGCGCGTCGCAAAGACGCCCATGCGCGTGTTGCCGCCCAGACGCGGCGGGCGCACTGTCGGCGACCAGCTGTCGCGCTCCGCCTCGGAGAAGGACCAGATCAGCCAGAGATGGGAAAAACCCTCGATGCCGCGAAGGGCATCGGGGTTTCTGTATTCGCCCTCAAAGACGATGCGCGAGCGCGTCTGCGGCACGAGGCCGCTCTGGCGGGGAATGCCGAATTTTTCGGGAAAGTCGCTGTGAATGCGCGCAATGATCTTCATCGTGATCCTTTCTCAAAGCCTCTTACAACCGGCGCGAAGCAGCGCTCAGCGCAGCAGCACGCCCGGCACGTCGACGCCGGAATCGTGCATCGTCTGGATCATGTGCCGCTGGGCGGCCTGGCGGGCGCGGTCGCTGTCCCCCTCGGCGATGCTGCGGTACATCTCCAGATGGCACTGGCTCGCGCGCTGATAGCTGCCCTCGACGCGCTGGGTGTGGTGATAGCCCGCCTGAATGGACTCGTGAATCGTCGGCAGCAGGCGCATGACGACGTCGTTGCCCGTGCAGCGGGCGATCAGCGAGTGGAATTCAAAGTCAAAGGGCGTGTAGTCCTCGCCGTGCAGATAGGCGTTGTCCATTTTGTCGAGTAGCTGCTTCATCTCCGCGAGCTGGTCCGCGCGCCTGCGCGTGGCCGCCAGCGCTGCGACGCCCGGCTCGATCAGAAGCCGCGTCTCCAGCAGCTGCGCGATCAGCTCCTCCTGATCGGCAAAGCGCAGCCCCAGCGGATCCTCCGCCAGCCCCGGCATGGCGCACAGGAACGTGCCCTGCCCCTGGCGGATGTCGACGATGTGCTCCGTCTGCAGAATCTTGACCGCCTCGCGCACTGTGGAGCGGCTGACGCCAAAGCGCGCCATCAGCTCCGCCTCTGCCGGGAGCTTGCTGCCGGTCTTCATCGACTCCTGAATGATCATCTCTCTGAGCTTGTCGGCAATCTGCTCGGGCAGCTTGCGCGGCTTTCTTCCTGTCTCCATACGCTTCACTCCACTTCTTCTCTTCACGCCCTCTATTGTACCATACCGGCCTCAAATCCACAACAAATTTAATCCTCCGTTTGGAGGGCCCCCGGGAGGATTTCAAGGGAGAAAAGCGAATATTGAATATGAAAGAATTTGCCCTTTTTTGCTTGCCCGGCAGCCGCTTTCGCGCCGACCGCGCAGGCAATTCGGGTTTTGCACAGCCGGTGTGGAAAACACAGGAACAATCCACGGGGTTTTCAAGGGTTTTCCACAGGCCAAAAGCCAGTCCGGTTTTGGCTTTTTGGGCGTTATCCCCATTATCCACCGCCCTACGACTTCTACTGCTGATACCTATATACGGCTACTACCCCAAGGAGGTTGATGTATATGCGCTTTACCTGCGATACCAATGAACTGAACGCGAGCCTGTCCATCGTCAGCCGCGCTTTGGCCGTCCGCTCCCCCAAGCCGATTTTGGAGGGCATCCTGTTTGAAGCCTGCGACGAGGGCCTGCGCCTCACCTGCACGGACCTTGCACTGGGCATCGAGACGACCATTCCCGCGTCGTTTGCGGAGGAGGGCCGCGTCGTACTGCCGGGCAAGCTGCTGTGCGAGGTCGTGCGCAAGCTGCCCTCCGGCACGGTCGAGTTCAATATCTCCGACAGGCTGCAGACGACCATCCGCTGCGCCGCCTCCCGCACGACGATCACGGGCCTGGATCCCGTCGAATACCCGGAGCTGCCGCGGGTCGAGGGTCCGTCCTTTTCGATGCCCCAGGGCGTGCTGCGCGACATGGTCGGCAGGACGATCTTCGCCATCGCCGTGGACGAGAGCCGCCCGGTGCTGACCGGCTGCCTGCTGGAGATCGGCAAAAGCGAGATGCGCGTCGTCGCGCTGGACGGCTATCGCCTTGCGCTGCGCAGCGAGATCGTCGACGGCCCGGACAAGGACGTCAGCGCCGTCGTCGGCGGCCGTGTGCTGGGCGATATCGCCAAAATCCTCGCCGATACGGAGGAGCCGGTGGAGCTGTGCTTCAGCCGCAGCCATGTGCAGATGAACCTGGGCAATACGCACATCGTCGCCCGGCTGCTGGAGGGCGAATTCATCCGCTACCGCCAGATCCTGCCGGAGGAGTGGCAGTCCCGCGTGACGGTCAGCCGCAGCGAGCTCTCCAGCGCCATCGACCGCGCCAGCCTCATCGCCCGCGAGGGCAAGAGCAATCTCGTCTGCTTCAAGATCGACGGGGAGACGCTCGACGTGACCTCCAATTCCGAGATGGGCGACGTCGAGGAGAAGATCACCGTGACGACCGAGGGCAAGGACATCACCATCGCCTTCAACGTCCGCTACATCACCGACGTGCTCAAGGCGCTCTCCGACGACGAAATCGTCATGCGCTTCAACTCGAACGTCAGCCCGTGCGTCATCTGCCCGACGCAGGGCGAGCGCTACCTGTATCTGGTGCTGCCGGTGCGCGTGTTTAACGCGTAAGCTGCCATGCGCGTCAGGACGCTTGAGCTGACCAATTTCCGCAACTATGAGCGGGCGCGCATCGAGCCGGACGCGGGCGTGACCGTCTTCGCCGGCCCGAACGCGCAGGGCAAGACGAACATCCTCGAGGCGCTGCACCTGTGCTGCCTGGGCAGGAGCCACAGGACGCCCCGCGACGAGGAGCTCATCCGCTGGGGCGAGTCCTCCGCGCGCGTCACGGTGCAGACCGCCCAGCGCGACGGCACGCACGAGGTCAGCGTGATCCTCACCCGCGCGGGAAGGAAGAAGAAGACCGTGCGCATCGGCGCGCGCCAGGCCGAGCGCATCGGCGAGCTCTTCGGGCACGTCTGCGGCGTGCTCTTTTCTCCGGAGGACCTTCAGATCGTCAAGAGCGGCCCCGCCGAGCGCCGCCGCTTCCTGGATATGCAGCTCTCCCAGCTGCGCCCGGCCTATTTTTATGCGCTCCAGCGCGCCGTGCGCACGCTGAACCAGCGCAACGCGCTGCTGCGGGAGATCGCGAAAACCCCGTCGCTTTCCTCCACGCTGGAGATGTGGGACGAGCAGCTCGCCCAGTGCGGCGCGCAGATCGCCGAAAACCGCCGCGAGGCCGTGGAGCGCCTGGGACAGTATGCCGCGCAGGTGCACAGCGACCTGACCGGCGGGCGCGAGACGCTTGCGCTGCGCTATGTCTCCCAGGCCGGCGAGGGCGACGCCTACGAGACGCTGCTTCATCGCCTGCACGCCGCGCGCGCGGAGGATCTGCGGCGCATGAGCACGAGCGTGGGCATCCACCGCGACGACCTGCTCATCACCATCGACGGCCGCGAGGCGCGCACGTTTGCCTCCCAGGGGCAGCAGCGAAGCGCCGTGCTCGCCCTCAAGCTGGCCCAGCTGGAGCTGTGCTGCGCGGAGCGCGGCGAGGCGCCCATCCTGATGCTCGACGACGTGATGAGCGAGCTCGACCCGGGCAGGCGCCGTCAGCTCATCGAGCGCATCGACCGCGTGCAGACCTTTGTCACCTGCACGGACGTCTCCGACCTCGCGGGCGCGAGGCAGGGCACGGTCTATCATGTGGAAAACGGCCGGCTGAGCAGCTGAAACCTGGCGTATTCGCGCGAAGCAAAGAAGGGCGTCTGAGGGATTCAATCCCTCAGGCGGGTCAGAGGGCGGCATCCCTATCGTGTTTCAAAGAAGAAACGCAGTCTCAGAGCAGGCCGCTTTGCGGCCTGCGATTGTGACGGGTTCGATTCCGCAAAGCCGGATTTCAGCTTCAAAGCATGTGCGTCTTCTTTTGGGCACAGCCGGTTTTTCCTTGAAATACCTCAGAAAAACGGACTTATCCCGAAGTTGTCCACACTTGTCCACAGACTATCCACAGTTCTCCACAAAAATGTGGAAAACACTGTGGAAAACTGTGGACAAGTCAGGGGAAAACCCGGAAATCGCCCGGGGAAAAGTCCCCAAAAAACCTTGTAAAAGCCCGATTGTCGCGGGCGGCAGGCATGTGGAGCCTCCAAAAGTGGAAAACTCTCCAAAATGCGGACGGAAAGGAACGAGCATGGATCGCAACAGGAAACGGGGCAGGGTGATCACAGGCGCCAACCAGTCCTACAGGGCCTATGGCGCCTCGAACGCCAGGAAGAAGCAAAAGCGGAGCCTGAGCAACCGCCTGCGGGTGCTGCTCGCGCTGCTGGCGCTGGCGGCGCTGCTGGCGGTGGTCATCGTCTACGCCCTCCAGGGCACGGGCCGCGACGGCGTGGGCCGCGTGACGCGCATCGGCGCGACGCTCAGCCAGAACGTCATGCCCTTCGGCAGCAGCGTCATCTTCTATGACGGCACGACGCTGCACTGCGTCGCCGCGACCGGCGGCAACGAATGGAGCTACCAGATCGGCACGAACGCCGACTATGACGCGACCGAGAGCCGCATCGTCGCCTGGTCGGGCAACGACCTCTACATCCTCAACAGCCGGGGCCGCCTCGTCTACAACAACAAGATGAGCGACACCATCCAGTTCGCCAGCGCGGGCGAGGAATACGTCGCCGTGTTCGTCGGCGACCCGGACAGCGGCGTCATCAGCGTCATCAACAGCGACGGCCAGACCGTCGACAACATCACCGTCGCCAACCAGACGCTGCTGGACATCGGCTTCTTCAAGTCCGTGACGACCTCGAGCGCGCAGGAGACGGAGCTGATGTGGGTGCTGGGCCTGGATACGACAGGCACGGTCATCTCCATGGAGCTGCAGACCTTCCAGCCGGGCAAGCTCTCCACGGGCAAGAGCTCGCTGGGCGAGCACATCGTCTACATGGTCTATGACGTGGGCGGCGTGCTCAACGTCGTGGATACGCGCCAGATCACGCGCTACAACTACCGCGTCATCGAGCAGGACAGCCCGACGCTCATCTACGGCTACACGATGCAGGACGTGCGCCGCATCGGCAATGCGACCTATCAGCTGCTCGTGCCCGCGCAGGAGCAGAGCGCGGGCAGCGGCATCAACAGCGTCCGGCTGATGTACGGCGACGTCGACCGCGTGCTCCATCTGCCGGGCGGATGCCTCGCGGCGGCGCTGGGCACGCGCTCTGTCTACGGCTTCGCCGAAAACGCCGTCTACGCCTGCCGCTTCGGGGAGACGGCCTTCTCCGCCTATGCCCTGCCCATCAACGTCACCGCCGTGCTGGGCATGATCTCGGACAACCGCGCGGTGGTCGCCTCCGGCTCGGAGATCTACGTCATCGAGCTGCCGGCGTGAAAGGAGCAAGCATGAACATCATCGATATCGCCATCCTCGCCGTGCTCGCGGTGAGCGTGCTCTACGGCATGTACCGCGGCTTCATCAGCGGCGTGCTCAGCGTGGCGGCGCTCATCGGCTCGGCGGCGCTGGCGTTCGCCATGAGCGGCGAGCTGGCCGCCTGGCTGCAGGGCAACCAGACGCTGGTCAGCACGCTGCTGTACTACACCGACGCGGGCAGCCGCATCGGCGACCTGGAGCTCTCGCTGCTGCCGGCCTCGCAGGTGACGCAGAGCGCGCTCACGCAGATCCTGAGCCTGGCCAGGCTGCCCGAGGCGTTTGAGAGCGCGTTTCTGAGCGCCATCGGCGCGGCGCCCGCGGCGATGACCGTCTCCGACCTGCTGAGCAACACCATCGTCAGCGTGTCGCTGTCGATTCTCAGCTTCCTGATCTGCTTTCTGCTGTCCTATATCGTGCTGACGTTTGTCATCCACCTGATCCAGTACGTCTTTGAGCTGCCCGTGCTGCGGCATCTGGACGCGCTGATGGGCGGCCTGTTCGGTCTGGTGCGCGGCACGCTGCTGCTGTTCATCCTCTTTGCGCTGGTGCCCATCGTGCTGGCCGTCGCGCCCGTTGAGCCGCTGCAGATGCTGCTTGACCAATCCCGTCTCGCGCCGCTGTTTGACAGCGGCATCATCCTCTCGATTCTCGGCGGGCTGTGAGCGGAAAGGAGCGCCATATGGAGGTCTACTACTATCGCTGCGCCGTGTGCGGCTATGTCCACCAGGTGCCCAGCTACTGGATGAGCTACGCGCCGGAGGAGACGCACGAGCAGCTGCACTTCTCCCCGGCGGACAGGAGCCTGTGCGAAAACCAGACGCTTGAATACGCGGGCGAGGGCGAGGAAGCATGACGCAGGGCTTGGGGCAGCGCCCCAAGCGGGTTTGGGCGGCAGCCCAACGGTTCCATAAGATCAAAGAAAATGTAGTCTCACAGCAGGATGTGAAGCAGCCTACGATTGAGACGGGTTTGATCTGCAAAGCAAGAATTTAAACGCGAATTTCTATAAGGAATGCTGCTTTGAAAGCTGCCGGGGAAACGTTGGGGAATTCCATTCCCCAAACCCCAGGGCAGGAGGGTCAGGGGGCGTTTCGATTCTCCCCCTTAAGACCCTCCTGCACCTCCCATTACCCCCTCGAAACGACCAGGGCTGTGGCCCTGGACCCGGGGCTGTCTCTGGGCTTTGAAAACAGGAGAAGTCTCCGATAAGCGCAGTTGTGCAGAGAATTCTGTTGCAAAAATAAGGTTCAATCATCCCATTCCAACCACCATGAAGAGAGGTCGATCACCATGCAAAGCAGGGACGTCATCCGCCTGACCAACAAGACGGCGCGCGAGCTTCGCCGCAGTGCGGCGCGGATGCGCAGAGTCTATGTGGCCGTGGCCGTCGTCGTGACGCTGGCGCTATGCGTCGCGGCGGTGCTGCTCGGGCTGCGGACGCTCTATGCCGTGCCGGTGACGGTGCTGGTCATCGTGCTGCTGGACGCGGCCATCCTGACCGCCGGGCAGAGCCGCTATTCCGCGCTCTCCGGTCAGGCCATCTGTACGGAGGCGGCCGCGCGCCAGATCCGCGGCGAGACGGATGAGCGCAGCCGGCGCAGGCAGGCGGCGCTCGACCTGGCGGCCATCAAGGCCGATGTGGCGCAGGAGACGGCGCAGGAAGCGCCCGCGCAGGAGGAGCCCGATCCCGATCTGCTGCCCGAAAGGCCGCAGAAGAAGCCGCGCATCGTGCGCGAGACGCAGGAGAACGCGCAGGGCGACACGCGCCGCGTCCGCCCCGCCGAGAAGGCCTCCGCCGCGCCGCAGGAGGCGCCGGGTGCGCACAGGCGCAGACGCCAGGCGGCGTTTCAGGTCATCGAGAGCGAACGGGCAAGGTGAGGCAAGGCATGGCGGCAATCCTGTATACCCTTCTGTTCCTGATGGGCGGCTTGCTCATCGTCCGTCTGCTGCTGCCGCTCAAGCGCCCGCTCGTGCGCATCTACATGGGCCTGGCGCTGGGCGTGCTGCTGATGATGCAGCTGCCGGCGCTGTGCGCCCGGCTGCTGGACTTCACCATTGAGGCGCACATGCTCGCCATTGTGGCGCTGCTCGCGCTGACGGCGCTCTGCTATCCGCTGCGCGAGCGGCGCGCGGCCGCAAGGATGCAGCCGCAGGACAGGCGGCAGCTCGCCGTCATGGCCGCGGTCGGCATCCCGCTGACCGTGCTCTCGGCCTATTTGCAGTACACGCATATCCTGATGCCCGCGCCGGACGGCTCGCTCTGGTGCGGCCAGTCGACCTATGGCGACCTGTGCATGCATCTGGCGTTCGTGACCTCGATGAAGGACGCCGCGTTCCCGCCGTCCTACAGCCTGCTCGCCGGGACGCCGATGGCCTATCCCTACCTGGCGGATTCGCTGAGCACGAGCTTTCTGCTGCTCGGCCTGCCGCTCAACTGGGCGCTGATCGTCCCGGGCACGCTGCTCATGGCGCTGACCTACGCGGGCTACATGCTCCTGGCGCAGCAGATTCTCGGCGGGCGGCACAAGGCCGTCGCCGTCGCGGCGCTGCTGTTCTTCTTCAACGGCGGCCTCGGGTTCCTCTATGACTTTGACATGGCGTTCAAGGACGGCTTTGCCAGGGTCCGCGAGATCTTCACCGGCTATTACAGGACGCCGGCCAACCAGCCGGAGCTCAACCTGCGCTTTTCCAACGTCATCGCCGATCTGCTGATCCCCCAGCGCTCGCTGCTGGGCGGCTGGGCGATGGTGCTCCCGGCGCTGATGCTGCTCATCAGCTCGCAGCGGGAGCGCTCCATGCGCCAGACGGTGATCCTCGCCGTCTGGGCGGGCGCGCTGCCGCTCGTGCATACGCATACGTTCCTCGCGCTGGGGCTGTTCTCAGGCGGCTATCTGCTCGGGCGACTGATCGTCGACAAAAACGACCGGCGCGGCGTGCTCAAGCGCGCGGGCGTGTACCTCGCGATTGTGCTCGCGCTGGCGCTGCCGCAGGTGCTCTCCGGCGCCATCCGCCAGACCGTGGAGGGCGGCGTGCTGCGCTTTCAGTTCAACTGGGTCAACAACAGCGGCGGCAGGGGGCTGATCGACGGCTGGTTCTTCTTCTGGGTGAAGAACGTCGGCCTGCCGTTCATCCTGATCGTCTGCGCCTGCCTGAACGCGAGGCGGCGCGGCCAGCTCGACCTCGTGCTGGGCATGACGGCGATCTTCGCCGTCGCGGAGACGATCCTCTTCCAGCGCAATGAGTACGACAACAACAAGCTCTTCTATATCTGGTACATGTTCGGCGCGATCCTCGCGGCGGACTACGGCTCCGTGCTCATGCAGCGGCTGGCCGGGCTGGGCGGGAGAAGGCTCCTGTGCGCGCTGTTCATCGGCGTGAGCGTGCTCTCCGGCGCGCTCTCGATCGCGCGCGAGGCGGTCTCCGGGTATCAGCTCTTCTCCAGAACGGCGGTCGACGCGGGCAAGTGGGTCGAGGAGAACACCGACAGGGACGCCGTCTTCCTCACCGGGCAGCAGCACATCAATCCCGTCGCCTCGCTGGCGGGGCGGCAGATCATCTGCGGCAGCGACCTGTACGTGTTCTTCCACGGGCTGAGCTATGCGCAGCAGGCGGAGGATTGCCGGCGCTTCCTCGAGGACCCTGGAAACAACGCCGATGTGCTCAGGACCTACGGCGTCGATTACATCTACGTCAGCGACTATGAGCGCGCGGATTTTGACGTCGATATGGCCGCGCTTGAGGCGGCGTATCCGGTCGTGTATGAGAACGCGGATGTGACGATTTATGCGGTGACGCAATAGCCGCTTTTTCGCGCGCGAAGCAAAGAAGGGGTCTGGGGACAATGTCCCCAGGCTAGGGGTATGGGGGATGAAATCCCCCAGCGTTCCCCATCGCGAAGCGATCAAAAAAACAGTCTCAGAGCAGGCTGCGCAGCAGCCTACGATTGAGACGGGCTTACTTCATGAAAACATCCAAACCCGACAACCAAAGGAACATCGTATGAAACAGAAGCATCGCTTTTTGACCGCGCTGTGTCTGGCGCTTTGCCTGTCCCTGTGCGCTGCAGCCTGCCCGGCGGAGGAGGCGCAGGGCGAAACGACCCCGTCGGAGGGCGTCCAGCCTGAGCAGGCGTACAGCCGGACGATCACCATCGACGGCTTCGGAGACTTCGTCTATTACGCGCAGAACGACCCGGACTGGGACCGGTCGCTCTATGAGCCGCGCTTCAGCAAGAATTACCGCGTGATGCACGGCGGCGGCTGCGCGCCGACGGCCGCGGCCATCGCGATTGCGAACCTGCTCACGCCGCAGGAGCTGCCGGCGCTGCTTGAGCAGGCCGCCGATCCGGAGACGGGCTTTCCGTACTGCCCCTGCGCGGTCAACGCGTTTGACCATCACGGCACCGAGCATGGAATCACCGACCCCCGAACGCCGGAGGATTTCCTCGCGGCGCTGCCGGTGATCCTCGCGTCCTACGCCACGGGCAACAACGCGCAGGGGCTGGTGCTGCGCAAGCGCGACGGCTTTGGCACCTCGACGCTGATCTTCGAGACGCTGGCCAACGCGTATGGCCTGACCTATCGGGGCTACAGCGGCTGGGAGAACGCGCTTGCCGTGCTGCACAGCGGCGGCATGGTCGTCACCTGCGTGACCAAAGGCATCTTCACCAGCACGTCGCACTTCATGGTCATCGCCGCCGCGGACGAGGACTATATCTACATCCTCGATCCCTTCATGCGGGAAAGCTATGAGCGGGACACGAGCCACCTGCTCGAGGTCGTCGAGCCGGGGCTGGTGCGCGGGAGGACGAAGGACGTGCTGCGGCTGGGCCTCTCCTCGTTCTACACGATGAAGCGGCCGGAGGAATGAGCGGAAGGCGGGGAAGACCGTGGTCATGCGGTTTTTGAGGTATTCGCTGGAGCGCGGGCGGAAGATCTGCGTCGTCACGATGGGCGAAGCGGGGCGCATGGAGCGGCGCAACCTGCTCGTCACGGCCATCGACGAAAGCGGCGAAGGCTTTACGGCGCGCCTGCCTGGCCGTAAGCGGGAGGCGCATATCGCGCTTGGCGACGTGCTGACGGCGGCTTACGCGCGGGGCGATACCGGCGAACTGGAATAAATGCACAGCTGCATCATCAGGCGCGAAGCGAAGAAGGGAGTCTGAGGGATGAAATCCCTCAGGCAGGTCATAGGGCGGCAGCCCTATCGTGTCCTTCATAATCAATAAAAAACGTAGTCTCAGAGCAGAACACGAAGCGGTCTACGATTGAGACGGGTTCTGCGCTGCAAAGCAGGCATCCATCCCCAACTCACCACGCTCCCGGAGGAAATGCGCCTGCCGGTCAACCTCGCTTAGACCCTGGCATTCCTTTCACACGGCAGAAAAAAATAATGCGCGGAGGCATCGGTTCAATGACGGATCTGTATATCTTCTTTCAGATGGGCGAATGGATCGGCACGGCGGCGTTCGCCGTCTCCGGCGCGATGGTCGCCATCGACAAGCGGACGGATATCTTCGGCGTGATCCTGCTGGCCGTGATCACGGCGCTGGGCGGCGGCACGCTGCGCGACGTGCTCATCGGCCATATTCCGCCGCGGATGTTCTCCAGCTTCCACTATGTGCTGCTCGCGACGCTCTGCGCCGTGACGGTGTTCGTGCTCGCGCGCATCTTCAAGGAGAAGTTCGTGCGCCGGGAGCCGCTCATCGAGCAGATCAACAACGTGTTCGACGCGATCGGCCTGGGCGTGTTCGCCGTCTCCGGCGCGCGCATCGGCATGGAGGCGGGCTTTGAGAGCAACCTCTTCCTCGTCACGTTCCTGGGCATGACGACCGCCGTGGGCGGAGGCATGCTGCGCGACGTGCTCATTCAGGAGATCCCCTTTGTGCTCAAGAAGCGCGTGTATGCCGTGGCGGCCATCGCGGGCGCGCTGTTCTTCGCGCTGCTGTGCCGCGTGGGCGTCGCCTCCAACCTCGCCTATGCCGCGGGGTGCCTGCTGACGACGGCGCTGCGCCTGCTGGCGACCGTGTTCCGCTGGAATCTGCCCAAGGCGATATGAGAGGGAAATTCTGAAGGCGGCTTTTCTGCGCGCGAAGCGAATTAGGGTCAAGGGGCTTAGCCCCTTGCAGGGTCCGGGGCAGAGCCCCGGGCGGGTTTGGGCAGCAGCCCAACGTTCCCTATCGCGAAGCGATCAGAAAGAACGTAGTCTCAGAGCAGACCGCGCAGCGGTCTACGATTGAGACGGGTTGACTCCGCAAAGGGGATGTCAGGCTAAACCGGCATGATGCCGGTGGCATTTCCGACGAAGTGACGGTTGTCCAGTTGCTTTGTGCCCGAGACCGGAGCTTTGCAGAAGGACTTACAGAGTAATCCTGAACATTTCAAAAAGCAAATGATCTAAGAATCATTGGCCGTTCTGAGCTTGGGGCTCTGCCCCAACGCCCGGCCAAAGGGCTTTTTGATCGCCCTTTGGAACCCTTCGGGCGCAAATTCTAAGGTTTTGCTTGAAATGTCTGGATTCCTAGCCTGACAGTCTCATAAGCATTGAATAAATAAAAGGGCTGACAGCCCCTTCCGGATACGCTCCGGAGCCTGGGCTGTCAGCCCTTTTCTTCATAAAAAAACCGATTCACCGGCGGTTTCCGCTCACTCCGTCTGCGCGGCGTCGCTGTCGGGGCGGCGCTTGCGCATGCCCTTGAAGGAGCGGATGGTGCGGAAGGAGTGGCGCAGCTTGTAGAGCTGAACGGCGCACAGCAGCAGCAGCATGATGGTCACGAACACGAGAATGTTCGTGCGCGGAAAGCCCGTGAGCACGCCCAGCAGCGTGATGATGACGCTGAGCATGGTCAGCGCGAGCAGCCCGAATGCGTTGATCTTGCGGCGCTGGACGAATTCGCGCAGCTTTTCCCGGTTGACGGGCGAGGTGAAATGGCGTATGCCGGCATGCTTCATGGATGAATCCCCCTGAGTCTGAGCATTCTGCGCGAAGCGGCGCATGGGATGTGAAATCAGTCTCATTATATTTCGGGAGACGGCGTCAAATTCCTGTTAAGAACGCGTGAAAAAAGAGGAGTCAGTTTTCTGTGGGGGGTTGCGGAGATAACCCGTCTCAATCGTAGGCCGCAAAGCGGCCTGCTCTGAGTCTACGTTTTTGGAATGATGGGGATACGATAGGGCTGCCGTCCTGTGACGGGCCAAGGGGCTGAGCCTCTTGCCCCCGGTTCGCTTCGCGGCGGAGGACGTTTTTCTGTACATGATACAAAGATATCCACAACTTTACGTCAAGCTGTGGATATCTCTGTGTCATCCTGTCATTGTCCATCGCCGGCCGCGCGCACGGCGCAATCCGCCATCCAGGCCGTCGCCAGCGGAAGGATATCCTCGTCCACCTTGAACATCCCATGGTGGTGCGCCGCCGTACAGCCCTTCTCCGGCGCGTTCATGCCCACCTGCACATAGCAGCATGGGCCAATCGCGCGGTAGTCGGCAAAGTCGTCGCCCAGCATGCTCGGCTCCTGCATCTGGATCTTCTCCGGCGGGACGAGCGCCTTCGCGGCCTCGCGGGCCAGCTGCGCCAGGCGCGCATCGTTGACCGTCACGCCGCAGACGTGGTTCATCTCGATCTCCGCCGTGCAGCCGTGGGCATGGGCGACGTCGCTGATGATCCGCTCAAAGCAGCTCAGCAGCGTCTCGTGCACGGCGTCGTCAAAGCAGCGCAGCGTGCCCTCGAGCACGGCGTCCTGCGCGATGATGTTGCAGCGCGTGCCCGCGTGGAACGAGCCGACCGTCACGACGACGCTCTGCATCGGCGAAATGAAGCGGGAGGGGATGTGCTGCAGGCTCTGCACGATGGCCGCGCCCGCCGCGATGGGGTCGATGCAGGCGTCCGGCACGGCGCCGTGGCCGCCCCGACCGTGGATGGTGACCTTGAACATGTCCGGCGCGGCGCAGACGCCGCCCGCGGAGGCATGCAGCGTGCCCGTCGCATACGGACTCCAGACGTGCAGCGCGTAGAACGCGTCGATGCCGTCGGCGACGCCCGTCGCGATGACCTCCTTGGCGCCGCGCTCGCCCTCCTCGGCGGGCTGGAAGATGATTTTGTAGACGCCGGGCAGCTCGCTGCGGTGCGCGGCGAGCAGCAGCGCCGTGTAGACGCCGACGGTCGTGTGCGCGTCATGGCCGCAGCCGTGCATCATACCGTCGATTTTCGATTTGTAGGGCAGGTCGGTCAGCTCCTGCATCTGCAGGGCGTCGGTGTCAAAGCGCAGGCCGATCGTTTTGCCGGGCTTTTCCCCGCGGATGACGGCGACCGTGATGTTGTCCTTCGGGCAGAGCAGCTCGATGCCCGGCACGGACAGCGCGCGGCGCACCTGCGCGTTGGTGCGCACCTCGCCGTGGGAGGGCTCGGGATACTGGTGCAGGTCCTCAAAAAAGGTGCGCATGCCGGCCTCAGCGGCGCGGGCTTCAGAAAGAAAATCCATGATCATCCAGCTTTCCTGTGTTGTTGTGGGGTATAGGATTCGCCACACCGAAAAAAAATCCTCTTTTTCATGCGCGCAAAAACCTATCAAAATAGTCGGGATGGTAATAGCTTCAGACTATGACCGATCATATTATTTTTATTCTTGCCTATATTTCCCGAAGCGGGTATAATGAAGCTCGCCGCCTTGGGCCCTGGCCCGGCGGCAGGGAAAAAAATACGGAAGGAACAACTACATGATTGAATTGCGTCAGGTCTGCAAGACATTTGAGACCGGGGCGAAGGAGGCGAACGTCCATGCCGTCCGGGACGTGTCGCTGACCATCGGGGACGGCGAAATCTTCGGCATCATCGGCTTTTCCGGCGCAGGCAAGTCGACGCTCGTGCGCTGCATCAACCTGCTGGAGCGCCCGACGAGCGGCCAGGTGATCCTGGATGGGCAGGATCTGACGAAGCTCAGCGAGCGCGAGCTGCGCGGGGCGAGAAAGCGCATGGGCATGATCTTCCAGCACTTCAACCTCATGAAGTCGCGCACGGTCTATGAAAACGTCGCCTATCCGCTGCTGGGCTCGAAGCTCAGCCGGGAGGAAAAGCGCGAGAAGGTCATGGGCCTTTTGCGCATCGTCGGGCTGGAGGAGAAGGAGAAGGCCTATCCCAGCCAGCTCTCCGGCGGACAGAAGCAGCGCGTGGCCATCGCCAGAGCGCTGGCGAACGATCCCAAGGTGCTGCTGTGCGATGAGGCGACCAGCGCGCTCGACCCGCAGACGACCGGGGATATCCTGAAGCTGCTGCGCGAGCTCAATGAATCGCTGCACCTGACCATCGTGCTCATCACGCATGAGATGGCCGTCGTCAAGCAGATCTGTACGCGCGTGGCCGTCATGGAGGATGGCCGGGTCGTCGAGGAGGGGAGCATCTACGACGTGTTCTCCAATCCGCAGCAGCCCATCACGGGCCGCTTCATCCGCACGACGACGCATATCGACAGCGTCGAGGAGATCCTGCGCACGAATCCCGCGTCGCTGGGCGTGAAGAAGGGAGACATCGTCGTGCGCTATGACTGCGCGGGCGACAGCGCGTCGCAGGCGGTCGTCTCGCGTCTCTCGCGCGAATACGGCGTGGACATCTCCATCATCTTTGGCAACGTCGAAATGCTGTTGGGCACGCCGTTCGGGACGATGATCGTCGTCTTCCGCGGCGGGGAGGAGAAGGTCGCCGCCGCGCTTGAGGCGTTCCGCGCGTGCGCGAACCGAGTGGAGGTGATCTGCCGTGGCTGAGCTTCTGAGCGGCATCATGCCCAACGTCGTCAAGACGTTTCCGGAGATGACCAAGGCGTTCTTCCAGACGCTGCAAATGGTCGGCATCAGCGCGCTGTGGAGCGCGTTGTTCGGCGTGTTCTTCGGCGTCGTGCTCGTGGTGAGCGCGCCGGGCGGCATCATGGAGAACAGGGCCGTCTATTCCGTGCTCGATAAGGTCATCAACGTCTTCCGCTCGATCCCGTTCGTCATTTTGATCGCGCTGCTGCTGCCGCTGACGCGCATCGTCATGGGCACGTCCATCGGCACGAAGGGCGCGATCTTCCCGCTGGTGATCGGCACGATCCCGTTCTTCTCCCGCCAGATCCACAGCGCGCTGTGCGAGGTGGACAGGGGCGTCGTCGAGGCGGCGCAGGCGATGGGCTCCGGCCCGTGGGAGATCGTCCTGCGCGTGTATCTGCGCGAGGGCCTGGGCGGCATGATCCGCGGCGCGACGATCACGATCATCAACCTCATCGCGCTCTCCGCGATGGCCGGCTGCGTCGGCGGCGGCGGTCTGGGCGATTACGCGATCCGCTACGGCTTCCAGCGCTTCCAGACGGATGTGACGATTGTGACGGTCATCATCCTGCTGATCCTGGTGACGATCATCCAGTCCGTGGGCAACCTGCTGACCCGAAGGCTGCCGCAGTGACAAAGCATTTCCTGCAGTGTATCGCGCCTGTGCGCGTTCCTGAATGGGCAATCGCCCCGAACAAAAGGAGGAAAACAAATATGAAGAAGCTTCTTTCCCTGGCGCTGGCCGCTGTGCTGTGCCTTTCCTGTGCGCTGGCGCTGGCCGAGACCGTGAAGGTCGGCGTCGTCGGCGAGAACAACGAGCAGTGGGAGCAGGTCATCATCCCGACCCTCGCCAAGGAGGGCATCGACATCGAGCTGGTCAAGTTCTCCGACTACATCATTCCCAACGAGGCGCTGGCCAACGGCGACGTCGACCTGAACGCCTTCCAGCACTACAACTTCATGAACAACTGGAGCAAGGAGCACGGCGTCGAGCTGGTCGCCGTCTGCGACACGCTGATCGCGCCGCTGTGCATCTACTCCCAGAAGTACACCTCGCTGGATGAGGTCAAGGACGGCGACGGCATCGCGATCATGAACGACGTCGTCAACGAGGCGCGCGCGCTGCGCATGCTCGAGGCGACCGGCCTGATCAAGCTCAAGGACGACATCACCGACCTGGCGACCGTCGCGGACATCGCGGAGAACCCGAAGCACCTCGTCTTCAACGAGATGGAGGCCGCGCTGACCGCCTCCGCCATGAGCGACCCGTCCATCGCCATCGCGTTCCTCAACGGCACGCACGCCAAGGACGCGGGCCTGACCAACGATCAGGCGCTCTACATGGAGCAGTATGACCCGAATAACCCCGACATGCACGGCATCATCAACGTCATCGCCGCGCGCGCCGACCGCGCCGACGATCCGACCTTTGCCCGCATCGCGGAGGTCTATCACTCCGATGAGGTCCGCGCGCTGTTCGATACGGTCTATAAGGGCGTGTATATCCCGGCGTGGGAGTAAGTGCTTTCAGCAAAAGAACAGCAAAAGAACAGCAAAAGAAAAAGAGGGATCAGGGGACATCGTCCTTTGATCCCTCTTGTTTTTTAGCAGCCTAAGGCCACGGCTCACAGATTCTCGGCCACGACGCGCTCGATATAGGCCTTCTGCTCATCCGTCAGCGTCGGGAACGGCGCGCGGCAGATGCCGCAGTCGATGCCCTGCACCTTCATGATGTGCTTGATCGACGGGAACAGCGAGCAGGACACCAGCGCCTCCATGATGTCGTTGGCCCGGCGCTGCAGCGCCTGCGCCAGCGGGATGTCGTGCGCGGCATAGGCCGCCTCGATCTTCGTGAACAGCGGCAGCGTGAAGTTGAAGGTCGAGCCGATGGCGCCGTCCGCGCCCAGCATCCGCGCGCCGATGTAGACCTCGTCAAAGCCGCCGTAGATCACCAGCTCCGGATTGAGACTGTGGATGCGCTCCATCTGGTGCAGGTTGAGGCTCGTCTGCTTGACGCCGGCAATCGTGCCGTCGGTCAGCATCGCGCGGATGTCCGGGTCATAGATGTCGATCTCCACGCCCGTGTTGCCCGGGAAGTTGTACAGAAACAGCGGCAGATCGACCGCCTCCCGCAGCGCGGCAAAATAGCGCACGATGTTCTTCATGCCGAACTTGTAGTAGTACGGCACGGTCGAGATCATCGCGTCATAACCGAGCGCCTTCGCGGCCTTCGCGTACTCAAGCGCCTCCTGCGTGGAGATGGAGGCGACGGAGGCGATGAGCTTCGTGCCCTGCCGCCCGGCGTAGGCCGCCGCGGCCTCGAGGCCCTGCACGCGCTCCTCATGGCTGAGCATCGGACATTCGGCGCTGCTGCCGCCGATCAGGAAGCCCGCCGCGCCCTGCGCGATGGTCCTGTCCATGATCCTGTGCAGCGCGTCGGGATTGAAGCGACCCTCGCTGTCAAACGGCGTGACCGCGGCGACGAAAAAGCCGCCCATTCCCTGCATCTTCTTCATCCTGGGTTCTTCCTTTCTCTCGTTGGTTGAATATCCTGCTGCAGCGCCGCTCTATACCCGGCGGACGCTGCCGTGCGTGACGATGTATTGCTCCTGCGCGGCCTCAAGCAGCGGGGCGTCGGCCTTCGCGTCGTCCGTGTACATCGCGCGGACGGTGAATTCGCCGATGGCCTCGCGGATGCGCCGCAGCTTTTCCTCGCCCTTGCAGTTTTTGCCGGTCAGCGCGCCGGTGGCCTCGTCGCAGCGCGTACCGATGAGCGTATAGCCGCCCAGCAGCTTCGCCGCGTGGCGCAGCTCGAATTCCGGCGACGCGGAGGCGATGACGATGGGGATGTCGCGCGGCGTGCTTTCAAACCACGCGCCGAGCTTTTTGCGCGTCGCCTCCTCCTGCCAGAAGCGCTCTGCCTCCTGCGTCAGCGAAAAGCGCCTGGCCATCTCGCCAAAGAGCACGGTCTTGAACTGCGTCAGCGTGCCCTTCTTCATCGCGACGCGAACAGCCGCTGCCAGCACGCGCGGCAGCGCCGCAATCGCGCCGGGGTGGCGGCGCAGACAGTAGAGCGTGAAATCGACCGTCGAATCGCCGTCGTAAATCGTTCCGTCAAAGTCGTATACGTCGATGAGCATCGAAGCAACCTCCTGCGCGGGTCATCCCGGGCGCTTTTCAGTATAGCATCTTTTGGAGCAAATGAAAAGCAGGTTTGGATGACCCGCTGCGGCGGCTGGCCTTGCCCAGCGGAGCGCGTCCCCCCTAAATGAGAGTTGCGTTCAGAATGCTTTAGACAATTCTCAAAAACACGCTCGCGCGCACCGCCGCGCCCGCGTACTCCGCAGGCCAGTTCCGCCTTTCCCAGGCGGGAATGGAAAGGCTCCCGCGCACGGCGATGCACCCGAAGCCCAGCGCGTCGCAGGCAAGCGTCTGCAGCTTCTGCATGAGGTTGACGGCGCGCTGCTCGATGTCCGCGGCCAGCTCGCCCTGCGTCTGCGCCTCCCCGCCTGCCAGAAGCGACAGGCTGATGCGCACGCGCGCGCAAAGCGTGCCGTCCTGCGCGATCGTCCGCCGCGCGCTGGCGTTGACGTTCACGCGGTACTGCGCGCCGCCCACGACGATGGTGCGCGAGTGCGCGCGGCCCATCAGCAGGCAGAGCAGCGACGTCTCGCTGCCGGTGAGCGTGCCGGTCATCCTGGGGCCGGAGAACAGCGCGCTGCCGAGGTATTCGTTCTGCGCGGGCGAGGTGCGCGGCAGGTGGCCGGGCAGGCGGTCCGTCTCCTCCGCGCCGGGGAGGACGAGCGTGGCGGAGAAGTCGTTCCCGGCGGCGTAGACGGCCGCCGCGTCGCAGACGCCGGATTCCATCGCGGCGATGACGGCGGAGAGCTGCGCGTTTGGCGGGATGGTGTCGATCCGGGAGAAGTTCTCAAAGAGCACCTTCAAATATTTGGACAGGCGCACGCCCAGCAGCGCGTGCTGGCGGCGGATGAAGTCGCCCGCGTCGTCCGGCGTGACGACGACGATGGCCTCGCCGTTGGCCCGGTACATCGCGTGGATCTCCCGGAGGATGGAGAGCGTCGCCTCCGTTCTGGCCAGCGTCTCGCTCAGGACTATCTCCTGGAGCTGGGAGAGGTTGACGGTGCGCGGGGTCGTCGCGCTGAGCAGGTTGAGCGCGCGCAGGCAGCTGGGCGCGGTCGCGCTGAGCACGACATAGCCCGGCTCGGTCTGCTCGGCGTCCTCGCTCTGTCCGGAGGATGGCGTCTTTTCCTCGCCGCCCGCGTCCTCCTCGCTCTGCGCGCCGCCGGTCGCGGCGTCCTGCGAGCCGGAGAGCGCCTTGACCGTCACGGTCAGGTTGCCGTCCTGCGCCGGGTCGACCGCCATCGCGATCACGAACAGACAGCTCTCGATCTCCTGCCCGCCGGAGCAGCCGCCAAGCAGCAGCGGCAGGAACAGCAGGATGAGAAAAAGGGATGGTCTTTTCATGGGCTGGTTTGACCTCTTGTCTTTACAATCTGGTTGGAATCCACTGTCAGGCTCATGGACAACCGGGTTTTTGTTTTGCTTGAATTTATGCTTTGCGGACTCGAACCCGTCTCAATCGTAGGCCGCACGGCGGCCTGCTCTGAGACTGCGTTTTCTTGGAATGATCAGGGCTGCTGCCCTGAAACCCGCCTGGGGCGCCGCCCCAGACCCCGCAAGGGGCTTAGCCCCTTGACCCTTTTTCGCTTCGCGCGGTGATTCAATGTTTTCCTATTCCCATTGCGGCGATAGTCGCCGGAACGATCAGAAACGGCGCGGCGGCGAACAGCGGCCGCAGGCCAAAGCATGCCAGCCCCCAGAGCGCCAGCGCGCAGAGGGCAAAGCCTGCGCCCAATGCGGCATGCCTTTCCCGCAGCGCGGGCAGGGCGCATTCCAGCGCCTGTGCGCTGGCGCTTAAAAGCGCGCCCGCGCCCACGAGCAGCGCCGCCGTCTGCGTGAGCACGAGCGCCGTGCGCGACAGCCCGCCGCCCGGCGCGCCGGCGCAGATGAGGCGCATCCGCGCGCCCCAGACGCTCAGCCCCCGAAGCGTCTCATAGGGGGCGCACAGCGACAGCGCCAGCAGCATAGCCGTGCCCAGCAGCGCGCCGCAGGCGACGCGCCGCGCGAAGAAGCCCGCTTTCGGCGGCGGGCAGGCCGCCAGCTGCTCCTGCGTCAGCTCCGGCGGGGGCAGCAGCAGCATCAGCGCGGGCGCGGCAGCGCTCAGGCCGCACAGCGCGCCCAGCAGCAGCGGCCCCGTGCCCATGCCCAGCAGCGGGAAGAGCCCGCTGACCGGCTGCGTGCTGACCGGCCCCGCCGCCAGCGCGAGCAGCAGCAGCGGCAGCGCCCAGCGCAGCGCGAAGGCGAGGCGGCAGACCCCCGCGCCGCCGCTGAGCGCGCACAGGCCCGCGCCCAGCAGCGAGCAGACCATCGCAAAGGACGTCTGCGCCTGGGGCAGCAGCGACTGCTGGGCCAGCGAGGCGAGCGCCGCGAGCAGCAGCACGCAGCCAAAAAGCATGGTCAGCGCGAGCAGCGCGGCGGGGATCCTTCCCGCGGGGCGTTTTTCCTCTGCCTGCTGCGCATGGGTGCGCAGCGCCTGCGGGGCGCGCGCCGCGAGGAGCATCGAGAGCGCCGCGCCGGGCAGCGCCGCCAGCCATGCGGCGTTGAGCGCGAGCGGCAGGAGCAGCCCCGTGCCCATGGCGAAGACCATCGCGCCGGTCGCGGTGGCGGCGGCGCAGGCGCGCGCGCGCAGGGAGGCGCGCACCCGGCGCGCCGTGACGTCATCCGTCTTCGTTGTGTCCGGCAAAAAAAGCCCTCGCTTTCTGGAACCTGAGCGGCAGGCGCAGCAGGAGATCCGGCGAATGCCGCCTGTGCGGCGTGAGCGGCGCGGTCAGCGGCGAGCCGATGGAATTCATCGCGCAGGCGGCGCACAGCAGCGAAAGCGTGACGATGGCCATGAGGTAGAGCCCGCCCGCGGCCCCGGCGGTCAGCAGGATCAGCTGCACGAGCTTGAGCCCGACGGAGAGCGCGTAATTGGGCACGCAGAAGCCGCCCAGGCCGCTGGCCGCCACGACGATGAGCAGCAGCGGGCTGACGATATCGGCGCTGACGGCGCTCTGCCCGAGGATCAGGCCCGAGACGATGCCCAGCGCGTTGCCCATCTCGCCCGGCGCGCGCAGCCCCGCCTCGCTGATCAGGTCGAACGCGAGCGTCATCAGCAGCGCCTCCAGGTATGCCGGCGTCGGCACGCGCGAGCTCGTCTCATACACGCTGGTCAGCAGCATGGGCGAGAGCAGCTCCTGATGAAACCGCAGGACAGCCAGATACATCCCCGGCAGGAACAGATGGATCATCACGCCCAGCAGCCGCACGAGCCGCAGAAACGTGCCGTACTGCCAGCGCATGGAGCTGTCGTCCGGCGTGTGCAGCTGGTGGAAGATCGTCGAGGGCGCGCCCAGCGCGGCGGGGGAGCCCTCCGTCAGCACGACGACCTGCCCCTCCGCCAGGAACGAGGCGGCCCTGTCCGGCCGCTCCGTGCGCACGCACTGGGGAATGAGCGCCATCGGGTGCTCCTCGATGAGCTGCTCGACCTCGCCGCTGGTCAGCGCGAAGTCGTAGTCGCAGCGCTCCAGCCGCCCCCGGATGCGCGAGATCATCGCCTCGTCCGCCGTGCCGCGCAGATACAGCAGCGCGCAGCGCGTCTTCATCCTGCCGCCCGCCTGCACGAACTCCGTCGTCAGCTCCTCGCGCTGCACGATGCGCCGCAGCAGCGTGATGTTCGTGCGGATGGACTCCGTGAAGCTCTCGTGCGGCCCGAGGACGACCTTTTCCGCCTCCGGCCTGCCGACGCTGCGCTTGTCAAACCCGCGCGTGTCCATGATGGCAGCCTCGGCGCAGCCCTCGCACAGCAGCGCTGTCTGCCCGCTGAGCACATCCGTGAGCAGCGCGTCGACGCGCGTCTCCATCTTCACCGGCAACACGGACACGGCGTGCGCCATCAGAAAGGCGACGCGCTCCTCTTCAGCGACGTCCTCCCCGGCGGACGCGGGCAGGTCCATGCAGGGCTTGAGGATATTCTCGTCGACCGTCGTCACATTGACCATGCCGTCGATGGCCACGACGGCGGATTCAAACGCGCCTGAGCGGAACCGGCGGATCAGCACATCGGCGTTCCCCGGCGCGCCCAGGCGCGCGCGCAGCACGTCAAGGTCGCGCGAAAGCCGCCCGCAGAGCACAATCGCGTCGTCGCACAAAGTCGATTCCTCCCTTCGCGTTTCTGCTTTGCTCCGGGATAGGCTTTCCCGTTTTCAGGGCCTGCATGCGTCGTCAGACCACTTGTCAAACCTGACTGACTTTTCCGCGCCTGCGTCGACCATTTTTGCGCGCATCTATGGTTTTTCCGCAGAAGATGTGTTATACTGTGTTTACCACCCTTTGACATGTACACGAAAAGAGGAGGTTTTTTCCCATGCAATTGACTGTTCGCCAGCCTTCCGCGTCCGCGGACGCCAAGCACTATACCACAGACCGCCTTCGCAGCGAATACCTCATCGAGACGGTGTTCGCCCCGGACGAGGCGCTGCTCACCTATTCGCACTTTGACCGCATCATCGCGGGCGGCGTCATGCCCGTGAAGACGAGCGTCGAGCTGACCGGCTGCAAGGAGCTGGCCTCCGACACGTTCCTGCAGCGCCGCGAGATGGGCGTCATCAACATCGGCGGCAAGGGCAGCATCACCGTCGACGGCGAGGTCTACGATCTCAAGCAGTACGACGGCCTCTACGTCGGCATGGGCGCGAAGACCCTGAGCTTTTCAAGCGAAGACCCTCAGAATCCGGCGAAGTTCTACATCAACACCTGCCCGGCGCACAAGACCTACCCGACCGTCAAGATCGACATCGACAAGGCCAACAAGCGCCCGCTCGGCTCCGTGGAGACCTGCAACAAGCGCGTCATCAACCAGTACATCCATCCGGCGGTCATGCAGAGCTGCCAGCTGTGCATGGGCATGACGCAGCTCGCCCCGGGCAGCAACTGGAATTCCATGCCCTGCCACACGCATGAGCGCCGCATGGAGGTCTACTTCTACTTTGACCTCAAGGACAACAACATCGTCTTCCACATGATGGGCGAGCCGACCGAGACGCGCCATCTGGTCATGCACAACGAGCAGGCCGTGATCTCCCCGTCCTGGTCGATCCACACCGGCGTGGGCACGAGCAACTACACGTTCATCTGGGGCATGTGCGGCGAGAACCAGGAATTCGACGACATGGACAACATCGACCCCATCGACCTGCGCTAAGGCGGGCTGGCGGGCAGTGCCCGCACCCACTTCCGAAGGTTGTTGCAGGTGCTTGAGGCTCTGTGCTCGCCGCAAGCGGCTGGGGCGGACAGTGCCCGCACCCACTTCCGAAGGGCGTTGCAGGTGCTTGAGGCTCTGTGCCCGCCGCAAGCGGCTGGGGCGGGCTGTGCCTGACCCGCTTCCGAACGGGTTTTATAGTACGAGCGGCTCTGTGCTCGCTGCAAGCGGCTTGCTCGCCGCAAAACACGATATGTGATTACAGACATCAATCAAGGAGGATGCTTCCCATGAACAGCTTCATCAACAAGTTCAGCCTCGAGGGCAAGATCGCCCTGGTCACCGGCGCTTCCTACGGCATCGGCTTCGCCATCGCCACCGCGTTTGCCGAGGCGGGCGCGACCATCGTCTTCAACGACATCAACCAGGACCTGGTCAACAAGGGCCTGGCCGCCTATGCCGAGAAGGGCATCAAGGCGCATGGCTACGTCTGCGACGTGACCAATGAGGAGGCCGTGCAGGCGACCGTCGCCAAGATCCGCGAGGAGGTCGGCATCATCGACATCCTGGTCAACAACGCCGGCATCATCAAGCGCATTCCGATGCTCGAAATGAAGGCGGAGGACTTCCGCAAGGTCATCGACGTCGACCTGAACGCGCCGTTCATCGTCTCCAAGGCCTGCATCCCGGGCATGATCGAGAAGGGCCATGGCAAGATCATCAACATCTGCTCCATGATGTCCGAGCTGGGCCGCGAGACCGTCTCCGCCTACGCGGCGGCCAAGGGCGGCCTCAAGATGCTGACCCGCAACATCTGCTCCGAGTATGGCAGCGCGAACATCCAGTGCAACGGCATCGGCCCGGGCTACATCGCGACCCCGCAGACCGCGCCGCTGCGCGAGCGCCAGGCGGACGGCAGCCGCCATCCGTTCGATTCCTTCATCCTCGCCAAGACGCCGGCCGAGCGCTGGGGCGATCCCGAGGATCTGCAGGGCCCGGCGGTGTTCCTCGCCTCCGACGCGTCGAACTTCGTCAACGGCCATATCCTCTACGTCGACGGCGGCATCCTCGCCTACATCGGCAAGCAGCCGTAATCCTCTTTTTGCAAGACAGGCGGCAGGCCTCTCCACGCGGAGGGGCCTGCCGTTTTGTGATCTTTCCTGATCCCTCTTGCCCAGCGGAGCGCGTCTCCTCGTCTTGAACCCTTTTCCCTCTTCTGCTATAATGGCATCGTTTGATCCCCTTCCTGATACGACAAAAACAACGAGGTTTTTCTATGACAGAAGCGGAACAGAGCTGCGCGCTTGACGCGCTGTGCAGCGCGGCGCAGCTCATGCTGGAAAACGGCGCGGAGACCTATCGCGTCGAGGAGACGGCGCGGCGCATGGCGACGGGCTTTCGCCTGACGGGCGTGAGCGTCGCGGCGCTGCCGACGCTGATCTTCGTGGAGGCGGAGGGCAAGACGCGCATCCTGCGCATCAGCCGCCGCGGCACGAACATGACGCGCATCGAGCGGACGAACGACATCTCCCGGCGCGTGGAGCATGGCGGGATGACCGCGCAGGAGGCCGGACGCGCGCTGGAGCAGGTCGCCCGGGCGCCGGGCGCGCCGCAGCGGACGCTGCTGCTCGCCTCCGCCGTGACCTCCGCGTCCTTCAGCCTGCTCTTTGGCGGCGGGCCGGGGACGTTCGCCGTCGCGTTTTTGATCGGCCTGGCCGTGCAGGCCGTGCAGCCGCTCTTTGCGCGCATCGAGATGGGCGTGCTGTTTGGCAACTTTGCCGGCGGCTTCATCACGGCGGTGCTCGCGCAGCTGCTGGCGGCGCTGTTTGCCTATGGCGACGTCAACGCGGCGATCGTTGGCGGCATCATGCCGCTGCTCTCGGGCCTGCTGATGACGACCGCCATGCGCGACACGATGTATGGCGATTTGATCTCCGGCGTGACGCGCGCGGTGGAGGCGCTGCTGCTGGCGGGCGCCGTCGCGCTGGGCGTCTATGTGGGGCTGACGGTCGTGTCGATGATGGGAGGGGTGCTGCTGTGATTCGTGAGCTGCTCGTCGGGGCTGCCGGCGCGTTTGGCGGCACGATCGGCCTGGCCTGCCTGCTCAACGCGCCGAGGCGGACGCTGCTGCCCTCGTCGCTCATCGGTGTGCTGGGGTACGTGCTCTATCTGCTGCTGAGCCGCGGCATGGGCCAGAGCCTGATTTTCAGCTATTTCCTCTCGACGGTCGTCATCGCTGTCATCTGCGAGATTGCGGCGCGCGTGATGCGCACGCCCACGACGATCTTCCTGCTCAGCGCGCTCGTGCCGCTCGTGCCCGGCTACAGTTTCTATCGCGCGATGCTCGCGCTGGTGGAGGATCAGGGCGCGGCCGCTGCGGCCTATGGACTTCAGGCGGTGCAGATCGTCGGCGCGATTGCCGTCGGCGCGGCGGTCACATCGGTGGTCTTCCGCGCCCTGGGCATGCGACGGGGGAGCATTACCCCGCGAAGCCGCTTTAACCCGCGCGAAGCGAAATAGGGTCAAGGGGCTTAGCCCCTTGACCCTTCTTCGCTTCGCGGCGGTTTGCCGCCTTTTTATTCGTCCGCACCGGCTATGCTCAGGCTGCGCACGGCGACCGTCGGGCTGCCGATGGGCGAGCCCTCGAAGTGCAGGTCGCTGCCGACGCTCAGGATATCCCTGAGCAGCTGGTAGAAGTTGCCCGCGACCGTGAATTGCTCCACGGCGCGCACGCATTCGCCGCCTTTGATCTCAAAGCCCCGCGCGAGCAGCGAAAAGTCGCCGCTGATCGGGTTCGCGCCGGCGTGCAGGCCGCTGACCTCCGTCAGATACAGCCCGTCGCCCATGTTGCGCAGCAGGTCGCCCGCCGCAAGCGTGCCCGGCGCGATGAACAGATTGCTCGGCGCGACGCGCCCGCCGCCCGCCGCGTTGCCGGTCGTCTTGACGCCGGCCTTCTTCGCGGTCTGCCGGTTGTGCAGCAGCGTCTTGAGCACGCCGCCCTCGACGACGTTCTTCGTGCGCGTCGCCGCGCCCTCGCGGTCAAACGGGCTGCTCCCCAGTCCCCAGGGCAGCAGCGGGTCGTCCGTGATGGTCACGCAGGCGCTGGCGATCGTCTCGCCCTCGCGCCCGGCGAGCAGCGAGATGCCCTTTTGCGCGTTGTCCGCGGAGAAGATGCCCGAGAAGGTCGAGAGCAGGTCGCCCATCGCGCTGTTCTTGATGACCACGGGCGTCGCGCCGCTTCTCATGCGCCCCGCGCCGAGGTTGCAAAGCGCCTCTTCCTGGCAGTCCTGCGCGAGCTTTTGCGCGTTCACGTCCTCCTTTTTGTAGCCCCACAGGAGCTTGAAGCCCGAGGCGGCGCGCTCGCCCTCCTTGGCCAGCGCGGAGGTGTAGCCATAGATCATGTTGCTGGTGTGCGTCAGGTCGAGCCCCAGCGTGTTCTTGAGGCAGAAGGTCTCCTTGCCCGTGGAGACGACGGAGACGTCCGGCTTGATGCGCGCGTCGCCGTCGTGCATGCGCGCGTCGATGTCCATCGCCAGGGCGATCTTCTCCTGCGGCGGGAGCCTGTCCAGCTCGCCGCTGTAATTGCAGACGGATTCGTAGCGCTCGTCCGGCGGGAGAATCTCGTCCTGCTCGTCGTTTTCGATCAGCGAGGCGCTCTCCTTGACGCCCTGCACGAGCAGCGCGACGCTCTCCTCGTCCAGCGCCTGCGTCGTGCTCGTGCCGATGCGCCCGCCGGCGCAGCCGCGCAGCGTCAGGCTCACGCGGTCGCTGACCTGGTAGTCCTCGAGCTTGCCGTCGCGGGCGCGCGCCGTGAAGCTCTCGCTGCTGCTGTAGCAGATCTCCGCCGGGGCGATGCCCGCCTCACGGGCGGCGTCAAACACGCGCGCGGCGAACTGCGAAATATTCATCTCCATGCTGATCCTCACTTTCCGCCGACGGTCAGCCGGCTCACGCGGATGGTCGGCTGGCCGACGTTCGTCGGCACGCTGCCGCTCAGGGAGCCGCACATGCCCTGGCCCATCGTCATCTCTTTGCCCACGCGGTCGATGCGCATGAGGATCTCGCCGCCGCGGCCGATCAGCGACGCGCCGCGAACGGGCGAGGCGATTTTGCCGTCGCGCACGAGATAGCCCTCCTGCACGGCGAAGTTGAATTCGCCGGTCGCGGGGTTGACGCTGCCGCCGCCCATCTTCGCGGCGTACAGCCCGTCGCCCATCGTGCGCAGCATCTCCTCCTCGTCGTCCTCGCCGGGGGCGATGTAGGTGTTGCGCATGCGGCTGGTCGGCGCGTAGGCATAGCTCTCGCGGCGGCCGTTGCCGGTCGGCGCCATGCCCATCTTGAGGCCGTTGAGCCGGTCGACCATGTAGTTTTTGAGCACGCCGCGCTCGATGAGCACCAGGCGCGTGGTCGGCGTGCCCTCGTCGTCGATATTTTCGCTGCCCCATTCGTTTTGCATCGTGCCGTCGTCGATGGCCGTGACGCAGGGCGCGGCGATGGTCTGCCCGAGCTTGCCGGAAAACTCGCTCATGCCCGGCTGCACGCTCGTCGCCTCCAGGGAATGGCCGCAGGCCTCGTGGAAGATGACGCCGCCGAAGCCGCCCGCGATGACCACGGGCATCTCGCCCGCCGCGCAATAGGGCGCGGTCAGCATCGTCACGGCGGAGGTCGCCGCCGCCTTGCCGGCCTGCTCGGGGTCGACGCGCTCGCTGAAGAGCTCAAAGCCCATCAGCGCGCCGGGGTTCTCCGTGCCGGTCTGGTTTTCCGAGCCGTTGCTGGCGACCGCAGAGCAGGTCAGACGGGTATAGACGCGCGTATCCTGCGCGTAGAGGCCCTCGCTGTTGGCGATGAGCACATGCTGCTCGCGGGAGATCAGCCCCGCCGTCACCTGGGAGATTGACGGGGAGACGGCGCGCGCCGCCGCGTCCGCCGTGCGCAGGATATCCGCGCGCCTTTGCGCAGGCACGGAGAGCACGCTCTCGCGCACGGGATGGATGTTTTGCACGGCAGAGGCGCGGAGCACGACGTCCTTTCCGGCGCCGCGCGTGTCGGTGACGGCGGCGGCCGCCTGCTCCGCCGCGCGCAGCAGACCGCCTTCGGTCATGTCGCAGGTGTAGACATAGATGGAGCGCAGGCCGTCATAGACGCGGATGCCCGCGCCGCGCGGGCGCGAAAAGCCGGCGTTCTCGATCTTGCGGGAGCGCAGCAGCATCGAGAAATTCCGGTCGTCCTCGGCGAAGATCTCCGCGAACGTGCCGCCGCGGGAGAGCGCCCGGCTGAGCACCCGCTGGCAGATGGCTGTTGAAAGCATGGTTGTCCTCCTCGCATATTTTTTCACTTTATTATACGCCAGAAGACGGCAAATGTAAACTGACCGCGCGGCGGCGCGCTTTCGCGCCGGCCGGCCGGAATTTCCCAATTTCGCCAAAACCCCTTGCAGGAGGGGAAGCAGAGAGTGTAGAATAAAGACTGGATACGGATGCGGCTTTACAGGCCGATGGAGCAGGAGGGATGACGATGCCGGGCAGGCTGGATCAGATTGAGGGCATGCTCATGGGCGCGCTGGGGAGCGCGCTGGTGCGCAAGAGCCCGGAGCTCGTCTATACGATCAACGCGCAGCTCGTGCGCTTCATGCGCACACAGGATTCGCCCGCCGAAATCTGGCGCCGGCTGGATTCCGTGCTCTTCAACGCCGTGTATCTGGGCACGGAGCGCTCGATGGTCGTGCAGCTTGACGGCGGGCGGCGCGAGCGCGTGACCAGCGACCGCCTGCGCGACCTGGCGGACAGGCTGCTCGCCCTCGCCTACGCGCGCATGGATGTGAGCGAGGCGCTGCAAAGCGCGCTCTTTGACCTCGCCCGCGAGGGCTCCTTTGCCGCGATGCGCGAGCTGCTCGCGCGCTTCCCGCTCGACGGCTTTGACCGGGAATGGATTACGCAGGTGCTGGAGGAGAACGGCCAGCGCCGGTGATGGAAGCTTGAGGAATACTATGGCCAGAATCATTGCAATTACGAACCAGAAGGGCGGCGTGGGCAAGACGACCACCAGCGTCAACCTCTCCGCCTGCATCGCGCAGGAGGGCCGCCGCGTGCTCGTCGTGGACGCCGATCCGCAGGGCAATACGTCGAGCGGCTTCGGCGTGCGCGTGCGGGAGAAGACGAAGACGGTCTATGAGGTCATGGCGGGGGAGGCGGCGCTTTCCGACGCCGCCGTCAAGACCGGCATCGACACGCTCTTCGTCCTCCCGGCGGATATCCGTCTGGCCGGCGCGGAGATCGAGCTGGCCGGCATGGAGCGGCGCGAGCATGTGCTCGCCGAGGCGCTTGCCGGCGCGGGGGATGATTACGACTATATCTTCATCGACTGCCCGCCCTCGCTGGGGCTGATCACGCTCAACGCGCTGTGCGCCGCCGACGGCGTGCTCATCCCGATCCAGTGCGAGTATTACGCGCTGGAGGGCGTCAGCGCGCTGATGGGCACGATTCAGAAGGTGCAGCGCATCAACCGGCGGCTGACGATCGACGGCGTCGTGCTGACGATGCTCGACGCGCGCACGAATCTGGGCGTGCAGGTCGCCCAGGAGGTGCGCAAGGTCTTCAAGGGCAAGGTCTTTGGCACGGTCATTCCGCGCAACGTGCGTCTGGGCGAGGCCCCGAGCCACGGCCTGCCCATCAGCCTCTACGACCCGCGCTCGCTGGGCGCGCAGAGCTATCAGGCGCTGGCGAAGGAATTTTTGAGCAGAGTGTAACGCAGCGCCCGCTTCAAACAGCGCGAAGCGAAGAAGGGAGTCTGAGGGGACCGAAGTCTGCCGCCGCCAATGGCGGAAAGAGGCAGACGAAGCGTCGGGAATCGCAGGAAGCGCCGCAGCGCGACCATGCGAGTTCCCCGGCCTGAAATCCCTCAGGCAGGTCATAGGGCGGCAGCCCTATCGTATCCCCCAAAAATAGAAAAAGAGAACGTAGTCTCAGAGCAGGCCGCGAAGCGGCCTACGATTGAGACGGGTTTGAGCCTGCCAAGCGGGCATACAGACCCAATTTACCGGCGTCACGCCGCAAGATCAGGGGAAGAACCTTCCCCCGGGAATGAGGGAGCATCTGAGCATGGCGAAGAAAATGGGGCTGGGCAGGGGCCTGAGCGCGATCCTGCCGGACGTGGAAGAGGTTGTCGAATCGGTCGAGTCCGCGCAGGCGGGCACGCCGGCGCCCGAGGGCGCGGTCGTGGAGCTGCCGCTGGGCGAGATCGATCCCAACCGCAACCAGCCGCGCAAGCGCTTTGACGACGACGCGCTGCTCGCGCTGGCCGAATCCATCCGCCACAGCGGCGTGATCTCGCCGATCCTCGTCGCCCGCAGCGGCAGCCGCTACACGATCATCGCGGGCGAGCGCCGCTGGCGCGCGGCGCGCATTGCGGGGCTCTCCACGATTCCCGCCATTGTGCGCGAATGGGACGACATCAAGCGGCAGGAGGCCGCGCTGGTGGAGAACATCCAGCGCGAGGACCTCAACCCCATCGAGGAGGCGCAGGGCATTTACGCGCTGATGAACGAATGCGCGCTGACGCAGGAGGCCGTCGCCGAGCGGCTCGGGCGCAGCCGCCCGGCCATCGCCAACCTGCTGCGGCTTTTGAACCTGCCCGCGCGGATTCAGCAGGCCGTGATCGACGGGACGCTCTCCGCCGGGCATGCGCGCGTGCTCGCGGGCATCGAGAACCGCGAGCAGCAGGCGAATCTCTTCGCCAAGACGCTGCAATTCGGCTGGTCGGTGCGCCAGCTCGAGGCCGCGGCGAAGAACGCGCCCGAGAAGAAGGAAAAGAAAAAGCCAGATCCGCTCCCCGTCGAGTATGAGGAGCTGACCGAGCGGCTGCGCAGCGCGACGGGCCTCAAGGTCAGCCTCACGGGCAGCGAGCAGAAGGGCAAAATCATCCTGGAATACGCCAGCCAGGAGGAGCTGCAAAGGCTCTGGGACTTCATGGAGCGGTGAAGACTGCATCCGTCACGGCCTTCGGCCGCGCCAGGCTTCGGAGCGTCTTCCTGAACAAAAAAGGGTCTTCTCCCGTCCCAAGGAGAAGACCCTCGTTTTATGCCCGCTTACAGGCAGAACATGAAGAACCGCAGCACGTCATAGTACGCGTCGGAGCTGAAGAGCACCTTTCGCGGCGCGGTCTGCCGCACGCCCGGATAGAAGCTGGCGCGGCGGGCGTGCTGATGCTGGCGGAACTCGACCTCCACGTCGAACTTGTTGGGCAGGTCGATGCGGAAGCTGTCCGGGTTTTTGATTCCCTCGCGCACGGCGGTCTCCGCCGCCTCGCGGATGCGGCGCACGGCCTCGGCGGGATGGATGGAGATCGTGCCGTTGCCGCGGCCCTTCTGCACGGGGACGGTCACGATGTTCGGGTTGAGGCGCTTCGCCTGCTCGCAGACGCCCAGGTCGCCCGTCACCAGCAGCAGCGGCACGTCGTAATACGCCGCCGTGAAGGCGTTGATCAGCATCTCGCTGGCCTGAATGCCGTTGATCGTGACGGAGGTGTTGTTCAGGTTCATCGTGTGGGAGAGCGGGCTGGTGTCGGTGTTGGAGGAGGAATGATAGCCGGTGAAGATCGCGCCGCAGAAGCTCGAGTCGATGCCGGACATCATGGAGTGGATGTCGCTGCCCCAGCCGCGGAAGATCTCGATGCCCTCCGGCAGGCTCGCGGGAATCAGGTTGCGCGCGCTGTCGTGCGCGTCCTTGATGGTGATGCCGTCGCTGCCGCCGGCCTGCGCGCCCTCGCACGCGGCGGCGACCTCGGCGGTCATCTGACGGCGGAAGTATTCGTATTCGCCCTTGCCCAGCTCGGTCTCGTCCCAGTGGGCGATGCCGCAGGTGCCCTCGATGTCGGCGGAGATGAAGATTCTATTGAGCATGTGGTGTCCTTCCTGTCCCGTGGGGGACGGTAGTAAAATCATGTGCAGAAACGGACGCTTTATGGTAAGAGCCGTTCTTTTACAAAGCACGAGAAAAGCCCCGGGTCCAGGGCCGCAGCCCTGGTCGTTTCGAGGGGGTGGGGGAGTCCAGAGGGTGGAGGGGGGAGGTCGAGATCCCTCCTCCGCCCTCTGGCCCGCGGAGCGCGTCTTCCCAGACGCAAATGAGGTTTTACTGAAATCCCGGATCGTTTCAGCTGAGAAGCTTCCAGCCGCCCTGGCATGGATAACCCGTCTCAATCGTAGGCTGCTTTGCAGCCTGCTCTGAGACTACGTTTTCTTGAATGATTGATTAGGGAACGTTGGGCTGCCGCCCAAGCCTGCCTGGGGCGCTGCCCCAGACCCCGCAAGGGGCTAAGCCCCTTGACCCTTCTTCGCTTCGCGGCGGTCAAAGCGCCTTGCAGACATCGACCCAGCCTTCGGCCTCGCTGGCGCGCTCGAGCTCCTCGAGGCTCAGGCGCACGGCGCTGGCGGCCGTGCCCGCCGCGGGATAGACGATGTCAAACGCGCGCAGCGATTCATCCAGATACACCGGCACGCCGGGATTGATGCCGAACGGGCAGACCCCGCCGACCGCGTGGCCGATCAGCGGCTCGACGGCGTCGTGGGGCAGCATGTGCGCCTTCATGCCGAAGCGGGCCTTGAATTTCGCGTTGTTGATGCGCGCGTCGCCCGCCGCGAGGATGAGGATCGCGCCCTCGCCGCGCGAGAAGGAGAGCGTCTTGGCAATGCGGTTGCTCTCGCAGTTCAGCGCCTGCGCCGCCAGGGCGACCGTCGCGCTGGAGACGTCCAATTCGATGATTCTGTCCGCGAGCCCGTGCTTTTGCAGGTGGGCCCGCGCTCTTTCGATGCTCATGGCGCTCTCTCTGTTTACGCAATTTCCAGCGCGATTTCCATCATCTGCGTGAAGCTGACCTGCCGCTCCTGCGCCGGCAGGGATTCGCCGGTGAAGATGTGGTCGGAGATCGTGCAGATGGCCAGCGCGTTCTTGCCCGCGCGCGCGGCGTTGAGGTAGAGCGCGGCGGTTTCCATCTCCGTTGCCAGCACGCCCAGCTTCTTGAGCTTGCCCGCGCCGCCGGCCTCGTCGTAGAAGATGTCGGAGGAATACAGCGCGCCGACGTTCGGCTCGATGCCCATGCCGCGCGCGGCCTTGACCGCCGCCTCGAGGAGCCTGAAGGAGCAGCAGGGCGCGACGTTGCCGTCAAAGCCGTACTGCCTGCCGAAGTTCGAATTCGTGTACGCGCTCATGCCGATGACGATGTCGCGCACGTGCACGTTGTCGCCGATGCCGCCCGCCGTGCCGACGCGGATGATGTTCTCCACGCCGTAGAAGTTGAACAGCTCATAGGAGTAGATGCCGATGGACGGCATGCCCATGCCGGAGGCCATCACGGAGACGCGCTTGCCCTTGTAGGCGCCGGTATAGCCCTGCACGCCGCGCGTGTTGTTGACCAGCACGGGGTTTTCAAGGTACGTTTCCGCGATGAACTTGGAGCGCAGCGGGTCGCCGGGCATCAGCACGGTGCGGGCGAAGTCGCCCTCCTTCGCGGTGATATGGGGAGTCGGGATATTGGGATTGGCCATGCAAGCAGCCCCTTTCTCTGTCGTCGTTCGGTCGGGAGCAAACCCCGCGGACCGTATGCTCCTATTATACCCTTTCGTGCAGAAATTGCCAACAGAAAAAAGGAAAGCCCCTTCGGGCTTGAAAACGGATGCTGCCTGTGATATGATGGCTTTGTGGTGCAGGTCAGGAGCCTTGCACGGTGGTTTCTCCGCTTCTGTCATACAGAAGAGGAGGTGAGCTTATGAGCAACGGGGATTTGCTGAGCCTTTTGGGCTTTATCGCTTCCGTCGCTTCTTTGCTGATCTCAGTATACATGCTGGGTAGCAAATAACAAGCAAGCCGCCGTGTAGTTAGGGCTACAACGGCGGCATGGCTTGTTTTCTTCGTCATTCCCGAAGTGGGGACTGGCGTGCGAGACGACCATCTCCTGACTGTATTGTACTACGGGACGGCCGGCGTGTCAAGCGCCGGCCGTTTTCAATCGCCAAAACGGCGGCGCGCAAGCCCGCCGCGCGCGCCCTTGCGCGCCGCGCGCGCGTCATGCTATAATCATGGCATCCGCACGGAAAGGAGCGCCCCATGCTTTTAAAAGCCAAACGCTGGACAGTCGCCGTCCTCGCCCTTCTCCTTGTGCTGCTGGCGCTCTGCGCGCTGGCGGTCTATCTCGTCGATCCCTTTGAGCATTACCGCGAATCCGCCATCCTGCCGCTGTACGACCAGGAGAGCTACAACAACCCCGGCATCGCGAAAAACTACGATTACGACGCCGTGATCCTCGGCACGTCGATGGTCGAGATGAGCCATCCCTCGGTGATCGACGAGGCCTTCGGCGTCTCGAGCGTCAAGCTGCCCATGCGCGGCTCGCATACGGCGCAGATGGGCTGGCAGCTTGCGCATGTGCTTGAGACGCATGAGCTGAAGCTCGCGATCCTCGCCGTGGACGCGTACAGCCTCATGGGCCCGCCGGAGGACATGGAGGAGATCTATCCCTATCTGTGGAACGACAGCCTGCCCGACGACGTGAACTATCTGCTCAGCCTCGACGTGCTGCTGGTGCGCATCCCGAAGATGCTTCAAAACCTGGGCAAGCCGCTTGACACGAAGCGCGATGACATGTACCAGTGGACGGACGTGACCTTCGGCGCGCAGAGCGTCTATGACGCGCTGCCCGACGTCATCGCCCACAGCGAAATGCTGCCCGCCGACACCCGGCTGGAGCGCTCGACGGAGAACATCACGCGCCACCTGGAGCCGTATATCGCCGCGCATCCGGAGACGGAGTTTGTCATCTACATGCCGCCGTATTCCGTCGCCTACTGGTATCTGATGACCTGCGGCGGCCTCTCGGAGCAGCAGTTCCGCTCGCGCGCGCGGGTCTGCGAGCTGCTGCTTGAGTATCCGAATGTGAAGATCTTCGACTTTTCCTCCCGCGGGGAGTGGATCACGGACCTTGACAACTACTTTGACTACTCCCATCATTCGGGCGACATCAGCGACGCGGTCATGCGCGCGATGGCGGCGGGGGAAAACCGCGTGACCTCGGTTGAGAATATGGAGGAGGGCAGCGAGCGCATCCGCCAGCTCGTCAGCGCGTTTGCTGCTTCCTATGAGGCGGACAGGCAAGCGGGGGATTGACTGTTTTTTTCGCTTGCCTTATAATGAGATGGATGACAAGAAGGAGGCTGATCCCTGTGATCATCGATCGAATTGAAGAACAGGAGCGCTATTATCCGCTTCACCCTGAAATGGAGCAGGCCTTTGCTTTTCTCTCCGAGGCGCCGGACCTCGAGCCGGGCCGCTATGAGCTGGAGAACGGCCTGTTTGCCACGGTGTCGGAGGGAGATACCCGCCAGCTGGACACCGTCGAGCTGGAGTCCCATAAGAAATACATCGATCTGCAGTACTGCATCTCCGGCGGCGAGCGCATGAGCTGGGCGCACATCCAGGAGCTCAACCTGCGCAGCGAGGACCCGGAGCACGACAACTACTTCTACACGGGCAAGTCGACGTCCATCTCCGTGCGCCCGGGCATGTTCTTCCTCATGTTCCCCAGCGACGGACACAAGGCCGCCTGCCACGAGCAGTTCCAGAAGCACTACCGCAAGGTGGTCGTCAAGATCCCCGTGCTGTGATTGCGCACAAGCCGCCGTTTCGTGCGGCTTTTTTCCCTTTTTGACAAGCGTTTTTTGACTGACAGGAATCCGCCTCCGGAGCGAGGGCCGGCCCCGCCGGCAAGAAAGGTTGAATTCTTCCATGAAGACACTGTTTGCCTATGATCCCTGGCGGCTCGTGGAGCGCGAGCTGCACCGCGAAGACATGCGCCTGTCCGAGTCGATGACCTCCATCGGCAACGGGCACATGGGCATGCGCGGCAATTTCGAGGAGCGTTACAGCGGAGACTGCCACCGGGGCACCTATCTGGCGGGCGTCTGGTTCCCGGACAAGACGCGCGTGGGCTGGTGGAAGAACGGCTATCCGCTCTACTTCGGCAAGGTCATCAACGCGATGAACATCATCTCCCTGCGCGTGCGCATCGACAGGGAGGATATCGACCTGGCGACGGACGAGGTCGTCTCCTTCACGCGGATGCTCGACATGCGCGAGGGCGTCCTCTCGCGCGACTTCGTCATCCGCCGCGAGGGCGGCACGGTGCGCGTGAGCTTTGAGCGCTTCGTGTCCATCGACAGACCGGAGATTCTCGCGCTGCGCTGCCGCGTCACGGCGGACTACGCCTGCAAGGTCGCGCTGCTGCCGGCCATTGACGCCGACGTGCACAACGAGGATGCCAACTATGACGAGACGTTCTGGCTCTTTGAGGGCGAGGAGGAGTCCGAGAGCGGCGTGCTGAGCGTCGCCGTGCGCACGAAGGAGAATCCCTTCGGCACGCCGCGCTTCGCGGTCGTCGGCGCGATGGCCGTCACGCCCACCGAAAAGCCGCGCAAGAACAAGACCTCGACCCAGGAGGGCTATGTCTGCCGCAAGCTTGTCTTTGACTGCGAGCCGGGGCAGACCGTCGGCTGCGACAAGTTCGTCTGCGTGACGACCAGCCGCGACCACAGCGAGGAGGCGTTCGCCCTTTCCGCGCATGACGGCGCCATGGCCGCGCAGCAGGCCGGCTATGACGCGCTGCGCCGCGAGCAGGAGCGCGCCTGGGCTCGCCGCTGGGAGAAGGCCGACGTCCTCATCGCGGGCGACGTCGCCGCGCAGCAGGGCATCCGCTTCAACATCTTCCAGCTCTTCTCGACCTATTACGGCGAGGACGCGCGGCTGAACATCGGCCCCAAGGGCTTCACGGGCGAAAAATACGGCGGCGCGACGTACTGGGATACCGAGGCCTACTGCCTGCCGCTGTATACCGCGATTGCGGGCGAGGAGGTCGCGCAGAATCTGCTCAAATACCGCTGGCTCCAGCTCGACGGCGCCTACCACAACGCCCGCGAGCAGGGGCTGCCCGGCGCGCTCTATCCGATGGTCACCTTCACCGGCGTCGAGTGCCACAACGAGTGGGAGATCACCTTCGAGGAGATCCACCGCAACAGCGCCATCGCCTACGCGATCTACGCCTATACGCAGTACACCGGCGACCGCGGCTATCTGGATACCTATGGCATCGACGTGCTGCTGGGCATCGCGCGCTTCTGGGCGGGCCGCGTCCATTACTGCGCGAAAAAGGACTGCTACATGATCCACGGCGTGACCGGCCCGAATGAATACGAAAATAACGTCAATAATAACTGGTACACCAACCGCATGGCCGCCTGGGTGCTTTCCTATACGGCGGAGCAGCTGATGCTCGTGCCGCGCGAGAAGGCGCAGACGCTGGGCGTCGGCGCGGAGGAGCTGCGCCGCTTTAGGGAGATCAGCGAGAAGATGTATCTGCCCTGTGACGAGGAGCTGGGCATCTTCGTGCAGCACGACACGTTCCTTGACAAGGAGCTGCGCCCGGCCTCGAGCCTCTCAAGCGAGGAGCGGCCGATCAACCAGCACTGGAGCTGGGACAAGATCCTGCGCTCCTGCTTCATCAAGCAGGCCGACACGCTCCAGGGCCTGTATTTCCTGGAGCACCTCTACGACAAGGAGACGATCCGCCGGAACTTCGAGTTCTACGAGCCGATGACGGTGCATGAGTCGAGCCTCTCGCCCTGTGTGCACAGCATCCTCGCCGCCTCCATCGGCAGGCTCGACAAGGCGCAGGAGCTCTACCAGCGCACGGCGCGGCTGGATCTGGACAACATCAACAACGACACCGGCGACGGCCTGCACATCACCTCGATGGCGGGCAGCTGGCTCTCCATCGTGCAGGGCTTTGCCGGCATGCGCACGATCACGGGCGAGCTGAGCTTTGACCCGCAGCTGCCCGACGGCTGGGACGGCTACGCCTTCAAGATCGTCTATCGCGGACGGCTGATCGAGGTCAGCGTCACGCGCGAGAGCACGGGCCTCAGGCTGCTCTCCGGCGAGCCGCTGACGGTTGCGCTCAAGGGGAAGCAGGTTGAATTGAGAAGCTGATTGAAACCGCCGCGAAGCGAACATGGGGTCAAGGGGCGAAGTCCCTTGCGGGGTTTGGGGCGGCGCCCCAATCGTTCTCCCTCAAATCCAGAAAAACGTAGTCTCAGAGCAGGCTGCGAAGCAGCCTACGATTGAGACGGGTTTTATGCGTAACGGTTGCAAGAAGCTGCTCCGCAAAAGCTTATGGATTTTTTAAAAATCCACTTTTCTGCGTCTGGGGAGACGCGCTCCGCTGGGCAAGAGGGATCAGGGGGGATTTCGATTTCCCCCCTTAGATCCCTCTTGACTCCCTATAACCCCCTTGAAACGACCAGGGCTGTGGCCCTGGACCCGGGGCTGTATCCCTGATTTGCAAACAAATGCATTTTGCCTTGAAACCGGAACAGGGTATGCTTCGGTTAAGGCGAAGAAAGCCAAGGCTTTGCTGTGCAGCCTTCAATGCACTTCTCGGTTTGCTTCTGTTTCAGAAGCCGGCCTTATCATTCTTTCAGGAGGCAATCATGCTGGACATCGCTATCATCGGCGCGGGCCCCGCGGGCTATTCCGCCGCCATCAGCGCGAGAAAGCGCGACAAGTCCGTCCTCGTCATCGGCCAGCACGCGGGCTGGCTCGCCCGCGCGCAGGAAATCGCCAATTATCCCGGCCTGCCGGATATCTCCGGCCCGGCGCTGCTTGCGGCCATGCGCGATCAGGCCAGAGCCCTCGGCGCGCAGACGCGCCCCGGCGTCGTCCATCAGGTCGTCCCGATGGGCGATTCCTTCGGCCTGTCGCTGGGCGCGGACTTCGTCGAGGCCGCGACGGTCGTGCTCTGCACCGGCGCAAAGCAGCCCCGGCTGCTCCCCGGCGAAGGCGAGCTGCTCGGCCGCGGCGTCAGCTATTGCGGCACCTGCGACGGCATGCTCTACCGCGGCAAGCGCGTCGCCGTCATCGCTCAGGGCCCGGAGGCGCTGCACGAGGCGAACTTCCTGGCGTCGATCTGCGAGCAGGTGGCCTATTTCGGCGCGCCCGACCCGGCGCTCGATCCGCGCGTCGACGTGCGGCAGGAGCGCCCCGAGGCCATCCTTGGCGACACGCACGCCACCGGCCTGCTCTGCGGTGGGCTGGAGCTGCCCTTTGACGGCGTCTTCATCTTCCGCGAGGCGATGGCCCTCTCCTCGCTGCTGCCCGGCCTTGAGACCGAGGGCGCGTTCATCCGCGTCGACCGCATGATGCGCACGAGCGTGCCGCGCGTCTATGCCGCGGGAGACTGCACCGGTCTGCCGCTCCAGGTCGCCAAGGCCGTCGGCGAGGGCTGCGTCGCGGGTCTCTCCGCCGCGCAGCGGCTCTGAGAAGGCCGTCCCTGGCCCGGGCGCGACGCCGCGTTCGGAGAAATCTCTGCATGGAATCCCCCTGCGCACAATTCAGGCATGGGTGAAATACCAAAAATGGTGGGAAAAAATAACCTTTTTCTTGCCTGTCGGATGAGACGTGTGATATAATCAATATAGAATTGTTGCCAGTTGCCGTCTCGCGAAGGGAGGGGGAGTGTTCGTTGCGCACGATTGAAACGGGCCGGGCCGTGGTCGACATCGTCGCCTGGCCGGAAGACAGGCCCTGGGAGGGCCGCTACCAGACGTCCAGCCAGATCGAGAAGGGCGTCTGCCGGCTTGTGCTCTCGCCGGAGGTATTCCACAACGCGGCCAAGGCCAACACGGCCTACAGGCGCTTCGCCCAGAAGATCCGGCGCGCCGGGCTGGAGCCGCCCAATGTGCAGTTCCGCGCGATGCTCTCCCGCGCGTCACAAAACATGTTCTGCTATCTGACGACGACCGAAAGCGTCTTCAACTCCGCCTGCAGGATCGGGCGCGTGTATGTCGTCGAATCCGGCATTGACGAGCGGCGCAAGCTCTGCGCCATCCTCCTTCGCGAAGGGGATGAGCGGGAAGCCTGCGCGGCGGAATGAAAGAGGCCCTATGAACACCCTGCCCCCCGCTTATGTGGATCAGATGAAACGCCTGCTCGGTGAAGCAGGCTTTTTTGCGTATGAAAGGGCGCTCTGTTCGCCCGTGACGCGCGCGCTGCGCGTCAACCTGCTGCGCTGCCCGGATGGCGTGCCGCCCTGCGAAATCGAGGGGCTGGGCGCGCCCGTGCCCTGGGCGAAGGGCGCGTATTTCGTGGAGGGCGACGCGCGCCCTGGCCTCTCGCCGCTGCACGAGGGCGGGCTGTATTATCTCCAGGAGCCCAGCGCCCTCTCCGCCGTCACGGCGCTTGACCCGCGCCCCGGCGAGCGCATCCTCGACCTCTGCGCCGCGCCCGGCGGCAAGAGCACGCAGATCGCCGCGCTGATGGGCGGTCAGGGGCTGCTCGTGTGCAACGAGCCCGTGCCCTCGCGCGCGCAGGTGCTCTCCCGCAACATCGAGCGGATGGGCGTTGCAAACGCCGTCGTCACCAGCGCGCTGCCGGATGCGCTCGCCGAGCGCTTCCCGGCGTTCTTTGACAGGATTCTCGTCGACGCGCCCTGCTCCGGAGAGGGCATGTTCCGCCGCCAGATGGAGGCGCGGGACGAGTGGAGCGAAAACGCGCCGCGCGGCTGCGCCGACAGGCAGCTTAAGATCCTTGAAAGCGCCTGCCGGATGCTCGCGCCCGGCGGCACGATGGTCTATTCGACCTGCACCTTCAACGACACGGAGAACGAGGGCGTGCTTGCCCGGCTGCTTGACACGCACCCCGAGCTGTCGCCAGTCCCCTTTGCGCTCCCGGGCCTGCCCGAGGCGAAGAGCGGCTATGTCCATCTCTATCCGCACGAGATCCGCGGCGAGGGGCATTTCGTCTCGCTCCTGCGCAAGCGGGCGGACGCGCCCGGCGCGCCGGAGACACTTGTGCCGGAGACACTCGTGCCGGAGGCACTCGTGCCAAAGACGTTCATGCCGGAAAGGGCCCCGGCGCCGCGCGGCAAAAAGGCCCTGCCCGCGCGCAAACCGGGGAAGGACGCGCCCGGCGAGGCCGCGCTCCCGCAGGGCGTCCTGCGTCCGGGGGTCGTCTTCCCGCGGCTGCATCTGGCGGGCGGCGCGCTCTGGTCGCTGCCGGAGGGGCTTGAGCCCGCGCGGCTTGACGGCCTGCGCGTGCTGCGCACGGGGCTGCTGCTCGCCCATGCCGAGGGCCGTCGCATGGAGCCCGACCATGCGCTGGCGATGGCGCTCTCGCCCGGGCAGGCCGTGCGCACGGCAGCGCTGACGATCGAGCAGGCGCTCCTCTACCAGGCGGGCGAGGCGCTTGCGCTGGGCGAGCGGGAGAACGGCTATACGCTGATGACCTGCTGCGGCGTGCCGCTGGGCTTTGGCAAGCAGGCGGGCGGCCTGATGAAGAACCACTATCCCAAGGGGCTGCGCCGCCGGTAGACGAGGGGTTCCGTTTTCCGCGCATATCGTGTATAATGGGTCATCGGAAGGAAGTGCTTTCCCATGTTCACGCCCAATCCCTACGGCCTGTTCTCGATGCCGACGATCGAGACGCCGCGCCTGCGCCTGCGCCGCATGACGATGCGCGACGCCCGGGACGTCTTTGAATACAGCCGCGACGAGGAGGTCGCGCGCCATGTGCTCTGGCCGGCGCAGAAGGACATCTCCGAGGCGAAGGACTATCTGCGCTACATGCTGCGCCGCTACCGCGCGGACGAGCCCTCGAGCTGGGGCATCGAGGAGAAGCGCACGGGCAGGCTCGTCGGCACGATCGGCTACATGGCCTACAGCGAGGACAACGGCAGCGTCGAGGTCGGCTATTCGCTGGCGCGCTGGCTCTGGAACGGCGGCTACATGACCGAGGCGCTCGCCCGCGTGATCGATTACACGTTCGACGCGATGGACGTCAACCGCATCGAGGCGCAGCATGAGCTCGACAATCCCGCCTCCGGCCGCGTGATGGAGAAATGCGGCATGCAGCGCGAGGGCGTGCTGCGCCAGCGGCTCTACAACAAGGGCAAGTTCGTCGATGTGGCGCTGTACGCGATCCTGCGCGGCGATCCCCGTCCGATGAAGGGGAAATACTGAGTCCATCGTCAAACGCCCAGCGGAGCGCGTCTCCCAGCGCGTGAAAGCACTGAGAATTTCAAAGCTTTCTTTGAAACCTCTTTATTCAGGAAAAAAGCAAGCCTGAAATCTTTAAAACAACCATTGCATCCATGCAAAGGAGTCCCATGATCAAACTCATCGCCTGCGATATGGACGGCACGCTCCTGGACAGCCAGAAGCGCCTGCCCGACGGGCTTTTGCCCGCGATTCAAAAGCTGCGGAGGCAGGGCGTCCTCTTTGCCGTCGCCAGCGGCCGCCAGTATGCCGCGCTGCGCCGCGACCTTGAGCCGCTCGCGCAGGATATTCTCTTCATCTGCGAAAACGGCGCGCTCGTCATGCGGCAGGACGAGCAGCTGCTCATCGACCCTATCGATCCCGCGCATCTGGCGGATATCGTGCGCGCCGCGCGGACGCTGGAGGGCGTCTATCCCGTGCTCTGCCGCGCGCAGATGGGCCTCATCGAGCAGGCCGCCGCGCCGGATTTTCGCGCGGAGACGCTGCGCTATTATCCGGCCCAGCGCGTCGTGCCCGACCTCATGGCCCACACAGGCAGCCCGGATGTCTGCAAGGTCGCCTTTTACGACGAGGGCGACGCGCAGACCCATGAGCTGCCCGTGCTGGAGCGCCGACTGGGGGACAGGCTTTCCGTCATCCTCTCCGGCGAGCACTGGGTCGACGTCATGAAGCCCGGCGTCAACAAGGGCGAGGCGCTGCGCGGCGTCCAGCGGATGCTGGGCATCCGGCCCGAGGAATGCATGGCCTTTGGCGATTACCTCAACGATTGCGAGCTGCTTGACGCCGTCGGCGAGAGCTACGCGATGGAAAACGCGCATCCGGCGCTCAAGCGCATCGCCAAATACATCGCGCCCAGCAACGACGAGGACGGCGTCATGCGCGTGCTGAGGGAGCGGTTTGACCTGACATGAAGAGCATCGTCGTGGATCAAGGCTGGGACGGCCGCCGGCTGACCCGCTTTCTGCAAAAGACGCTGCCCGCCGCAGGCATGGGGCAGATTCGCAAATTCCTGCGCCTGGGGCGCGTGAAGGTCGACGGAAAGCGCCCGGGGGAGGATTTCGTCCTCACCGCCGGGCAGCGCGTGGAGCTCTACGTCGAGGACAGCTTCTTTGAAGCGCCCGAGCGCGAGGACCCGTTCTACTCGAAGATACATCCGAAGCTCTCCATCCTCTACGAGGACGCGCAGGTCATGCTGCTTGACAAGCGCGCGGGCCTCGTCTGCCATCCGGACGAGGGCGAGAAGGTGCATACGCTGCTGACCTATGCGCAGGCGTATCTCTACCAGAAGGGCGAGTGGAGGCCGGGCGCGGGCTTTGCCCCGGCGCTGTGCAACCGCATCGACCGGATGACCTGCGGCATCGTGATCCTCGCCAAAACGCCGGAGGCGCTGCGCGCGATGGACGCGAAAATCCGCACGCGCGAGGTCGAGAAATACTACCTGTGCATCGTGCACGGGCGCATGAAGCACCCGGAGGGGACGCTTGCCCACCTGCTCATCCATCGCCCGGGGGAAAAGAAGGTTGCTGTCGCGCGCAGCGGCGAGCCCGGCGCGAAGGAGGCCGTCACCTATTACCGCGCCGTCGACGAGCGCGGGGGGCTGACGCTGTGCGAATGCCTGCTGGGCACGGGGCGCACGCATCAGATCCGCGCGCAGTTCGCCGCCATCGGCCATCCGCTGCTGGGGGACAACCAGTATGGCAGCGCCAAGCGCAACGCGCCCTTCGGCATGAATGGACAGGCGCTTTGCGCCTACCGGCTGCACTTCGCCTTTGACGATCGCGGCGGCGTGCTCGAGGGCCTCGGAGGGCGGACGTTCCAGGTGAGGGATGTGCCGTTTGTGCGCGAATTCTTCCCGGATGTGGTCATTCCGCAGCCGTGAGCAGGGTTTGCGCCTGAAGCACGCCGGGCGCATTCAACCCGTCTCAATCGTAAGCTGCTGCGCAGCCTGCTCTGAGACTGCGATTTGGAGATTTGATGGGATACGGCGGGGCTGCCGCCCCGCACCCTGTCTGTGGGACATCGTCCCTCAGACTCCCCTCTTCGCTTCGCGTGCGTAAAAGCATGTTTACCGGAATGTTCGCAGTTTCCGCCCTGTGCAGAGGAAAGGAGCCAACCATGAAGCGTTCGCGGTGTGTAAGCCTGTCTCTGTCGCTGCTGCTAGCGCTGGGGTTTTGTTTGATCTTCGCGTATAGCAACACGCCGCTTGGCCCCGCCATCGGCAGCGACAACGCGATCTATCTGACGATGGGCACGGCCATCGCGCAGGGCTATGCGCCCTATACCGAAGTTTTCGACCACAAGGGCCCGCTGCTCTTCCTGCTTCAGGCGCTGCCGCAGGCCGTCGCGGGCGGCTATTCGACGCTGGCCGTTTTTGTGATGGAGGCGCTGTTCCTCCTTGCCTGCCTGCGCGCGGTCTGCGCGATCGCCGGGGAGGTGGGCGCGCCGCGCCTGCCCGCGCAGATCGCCTATCTGGCGCTGATCTGCGCGCTGACCGACGGGGGCAACCTCACGGAGGAATACAGCAATCTCTTTACGCTCCTTGGCATTCTCTTCGCGCTGCGCGCGTTTGCGGGGGAGCGGGCGCAGGGGGAGCGGCTCTTTGCCCGCGCGCTGGGCATGGGCGCGATGGCGATGCTCGCCTTCCTGATGCGCGCGAACAACGCGCTGCCGCTGTGTGCGATGACAGCCGTGCTGGCGCTTTGTCTGCTCGCGCGGCGGGAGCTTGCGCCGCTTAGGCGCTGCGCGGGCGGGTTTGCCGCCGGGCTGCTGCTTGCGGGGCTGCCGGTCGTGCTCTGGCTAGCCGCGCAGGGCGCGCTGGGCGAGGCCATCTACGGCTCGATCCTGCACAACATGATGTATGCGGAGACGGACGGCGCGGGCCGGCTGCACATGCTGCTCTTTGACCGCTACGGGCATATCGCGCTGCTGCTGGCGGCGCTTTCCTGTCTGGGCGCGCTGACGCTTTGGCGTCGCGCCCCGGCGATGACGCTCTCGCTGATCGCGGGCGCGGCGGGCGCGGGGCTGGCGGCGCTGATCTCCCACAAATACTATGTGCATTATCTGGTGCTGGGCGCGCCGTGCGCCGTAACGGGCGTCGCGCTGCTGCTGGCGGCGGCGAAGCGGCGGGGGAAGCGCCTCTGCGGCGCGGGATGCGCGCTGTGCGTCGCGCTGTGCGCCGCCATCCTCGCCGTGAGCGGCGCGCAGGCAAACGAAAGCCGCCTGGCCTGGCGCGGGGAGGATTTTGACGCCTTCACCGCCGACGCGCAGGCGCTCTACGCGCAGGTGCCCGAGCAGGAGCGGGAGAGCTTCATGGCCTACCGCGTCGAGCCGCGCTGGTATGTCGCGGCGAAGGCGCTGCCCTGCATGCGCTTTTACTTCCTGCAGGAGATCCTCGCGCAGGCCGACCCTGCCGTGATGGAGGAGATCGTGGAGGAATTTGAGAGCGACCCGCCGCGCTGGCTGGTTATCTACTACAACCGCGAGTTTGGCCCGCCCTACGACGCGCGCGTCGCGGCGATCTTTGAAAGCGACTATGAATTTGTGGACGCGCGGGGGCAATATCAGCTCCTGCGGCTGAAGGAGGCGGGGACATGAGGCTTTCCCGCCCGCGCGGCGGATGGATGCGCGCGCTGCTGCTTGTGGGCATGGCGCTGATGATTCCCTGTTTTCTGTTCACGGCGCTCAACACGCTGCTCTCTCCCTGGCCGCTCTATGGCAGAAACCGGCCCCTGCTGGCGCTGCTGACGGCGCTTGGCCTGCTCGCGCTGCTGCTGGCGCTGCGGGCGGCGGGGCGTCTGGAGGCGGCGTTTGCCCGCCGGGAGCGCGCATGCCTCGCGCTGGCCGCGCTTTTTTATCTGGCCGTGCAGCTGGGGCTTGCCTGCGCGCTGCGCTACACGCCCAAGACCGACCTGGAGCAATGCGTGACGGCGGCGCGGCTGATCGTCGAGCAGGGCACGTTTGGCCAAAACGAGCGCTCCGTCGTCTATTTTTCGCGCTATCCGCATAACCTCGGTCTCGTCTACGCGTTTGCGGCGATCCTGCGCGTTTGCCGCCTCTTCGGCGTGACGGACAGCTTTTTGCCGTTGGTGCTCGTCGCCTCGCTGCTCTTTTCGCTGGGGCTGCTTTCCAGCGCGCGGCTGTGCCGGTGTCTGGGCGGGGTGCGCGCGGAATTGCGCGTGCTGCTGCTCTTTGCCTCCTGCCTGCCGTTCCTGTATGCGTCCTCGGAGCTGTATACCGACGCGTTTTCGCTCGCGTTCCCGCCTGTGATCGTGCTGTGCGCCGTGCGCGCGCGGGAGGCGGCTTCGCGCAGAGGCCGCGCGCTCTGGGCGCTCGCGTTCGCGGCGTCGTCGTTTGTGGGCGCGCAGCTGCGCTTCACCTCCATCATCGCGGCCATCGCCTGCCTGATCGCGCTGCTGCTGCAAAAGCGGCCAAGGCTGACGGCTGCCTGCGCGCTCGCGCTCGCCGGGGTGTTCGCCGCGGGCGGCGCGTGGATGGACGCCGAAACGGCGCGCCACCTGAGCGCGCAGCAGCTCGAGCAAAACGAGTTGCCCAAGCTGCACTACATCGCGATGGGTCTGCCCATCCATGAGGACGAGGGCTACGGGCAGTACGGCGACGGCGGCTGGCTGATCTTCTCGACCTCCTTTGAGGATCCCCAGGCGCGCGACGCGGCGCTGCTTGAGCAGGTCATCGACCGAATCTACTATGTGCGCTATCCCTCGCGGCTGCTGAGTCTGCTCTCGCGCAAGAATCTCTCGACCTTCGGCAACGGCGCCTTCGGCCTCAACGAGATCATCGAGGCGGACGCGCACGAGCCGGACAACCCGGTCAAGCAGGTCATCTTCGAGGGCGGCGCGCTCTATGGCGCGTATTACCACCTGACGACGGCGCTCTTCTGCGCGCAGCTGCTGCTCGCCTGCGCGGCGTGCGCCCAGGCCGTGCGCAGGAAGGACACCCGCGCGGCGGCGGTCATGATCGCGCTGCTGGGCGCGTTCCTGTTTCTGAGCATGTGGGAGACGCGCGCGCGCTACTTCTTCCAGTTTGAAATGCTGCTGCTGTGCGCGGCGGCGCTGCTCGAGCCGCATATCACCTTCAAAGCGCGCTGGCCTTCTTTCCTGCGCGCGAAGCGATGATGGGGTTTGGGGATGAAATCCTCAAGCGGGTTTGGGCGGCAGCCCAACGTAGTCCAAAGCAGTCATTGAGGCAAGCGGCCCCGCCGCTTGCTTTTTTTGCTTTTCATGCTATAATCAGATTTGTGAGCGCCGAAAGGCGCGCGGATGGGCGCAAGCCCCGGGAACGGAGTGAAAGTCTCCGGCAGTAGCCGCTGCTGTAAGGGAAACGCGCGGCCTCCCAGGCCGAACAGGCAGTCACTGGCGAAATCCGCCCTGCGAGCGGGCGGACGGGCCGGGAAGGCGGGAGGACGCAAACCCAAGCCAGAAGACCGATCCGCGCGCGCCGACCCCTCCGGCTGTGAGGAAGGCGGCAGGAGCGCCGCAAAAAAACACATGCAAGGAGAAATGCAGCATGAAAAGAAAAATCCTCGCTCTGCTTGTGCTGGCCGCGCTGATGCTCGCCGCGTGCGCGCTGGCTGAAAAACCCGATACCGACCGCGCGGGCAACCCCATCGCCCTGCCGGATACCGTCGAGCGCATCGTCTGCCTGGCCCCGAGCACGGCGGAAATCCTCGAGGGACTGGGCATGGCGGACTGCCTCGTCGCGGTGGACACGAATACCGCCGCGCAGATGGAGAGCGCGCAGGCGCTGCCCGCGTTTGACATGATGGCGCCGGACTGCGAGGCCATCGCGGCGCTCGCGCCGGACGTCGTCTTCACCTCCGGCATGGCCTATATCAGCGGCGATCCCTATCAGGCGCTGATCGACCTGGGCATCGCCGTCGTCGACATCCCGTCCTCGAGCTCCATCGCCGCCATCGAGGAGGACATCGCCTTCATCGGCGACGTCGTGGATCGCGCGCAGGAGGCTGAGGCGCTGGTGGACAATCTGAACGCCGAGCTGGACCGCGTCAGCGCGGCGACCGCCGGCATCGAGCCGAAGAAGACCGTGCTCTTTGAGATCAGCGCGCTGCCGTATCTCTATTCCTTCGGCAGTGGCACGTTCCTTGACGAGATGATCACGCTCATCGGCGCAAAGAACGTCTTCGGCGATCAGGCGGGCTGGCTGCCCGTCACGGAGGAGGACGCCCTCGCCGCGAACCCCGACGTGATCCTCACCAGCGTCAATTACATCGACGATCCGGTCGGCGAAATCCTCGCTCGTGCGGGCTGGGAGAGCGTCACGGCGGTACAAAATGGCGACGTCTACGCGATCGACGCGAACGCCAGCAACCAGCCGAGCCAGAATATCGTGGTCGCACTGCGGGAGATGCTCGCGGCGGTCTATCCCGAGGTCTATGCGGCGCTGTATGAGTAATGCCATTTCACAAAGGAGGAGCGGCAGGGCGGGTGTCCTGCTGCTCCTCGCGTGCTTTTGCGCGGCGGTCTTCCTGCTCGCCGTGGGCGTCGGCTCGGTCGCCATCCCCGCGCGGGAGACGCTGGCCATCGCGCGCGCGAGGCTGACCGGCGCGCCGGTGCCTGAAACCATCCCCGCGCTCCACGTCTCCATCCTCACGAAGCTGCGCCTGCCGCGCGTGCTGCTCTCGCTCCTGTGCGGCGCAGCGCTGTCGGTGTCCGGCGCGGTGATGCAGAGCGTGCTGCGCAATCCGCTCGCCTCGGGCTATACGCTGGGCGTCTCCTCCGGGGCGTCGCTGGGCGCGGCGCTCGTGCTGCTGCTGGGGCTTCGCCTGCCGCTGATCGGCGCGGCGACGCTGCCCGCGGCGGGCTTTGCCTTCGGGCTGGCGACCGTGCTTTTGGCGATGGCGCTGAGCGCGCGCTTTGATCCCGGCCTGCGCAGCGACACCATCGTGCTGACCGGCATGGTTATCAGCCTGCTGACCTCGGCGATTCTCTCGCTGCTCTGCTCGCTTAACCGCGAATCCCTCGAACGGCTCTACTTCTGGCAGCTGGGCAGCTTCTCTGGCGCGACGATGGAGGAATGCGCGCTGCTTCTCGTGCTGCTGGCGCTGGCGCTGCCCTGCCTGCTGCGCCTCTGCGGCGAGATGGATATCCTGACCTTCGGCGACGAGCTCGCCGGGACGAGCGGCTTTTCGCCCAAACGGACGCGCACGGCGTTGATCCTGCTTGCGACACTGCTGACGGGTACGGCTGTCTCCGCCTGCGGCGCGATCGGGTTTGTCGACCTGGTCATGCCGCATCTGGCGCGCCGGCTCGTCGGCCCGCGGCACAGGGCGCTGCTGCCGGCCTGCGCGCTGCTGGGCGGCATCTGCATGATGCTGGCGGATCTGGCCGCGCGCACGGTGCTCAGCCCGCGCGAGCTGCCGGTCGGCGCGGTCACGGCGCTGTTTGGCGCGCCATTCTTTCTGCTCGTCTACTTCGGGCGCAGGAGAAGGGAGGAGGACGCATGATCGAGGTCAGCGATCTTCGCGCGGGCTACGGCGGGCGCGAGGTGCTCCACAGCGTCGGCTTCACGCTGGCGGACGGGGAAAACCTCGCGGTGCTCGGGCCGAACGGCTGCGGCAAGACGACGCTGCTGCGCACGCTGGCGGGGCTTCTGCCCTTTGAAGGGACGATCCGCCTGGACGGGAAGCCGCTTTCGGGCATGCGTCCGCGCGAGCGCGCCGCGCGCGTGGGCCTGATGAGCCAGACGATGCAGATCCCGTTTGACTACACGGTGCGCGAGGTCGTGCGCATGGGGCGCTACCGCCTGCAGCGGCGCGCGCTCCTTAGCGGGGAGACGGAGGCGGACGAGCGCGCGGCCGAGGAGGCGATGCGCGCGACCGGCCTGCTCCCGCTGGCGGACAGGCGCGTCACGGCGCTCTCCGGCGGGCAGCAGCAGCGCGTGTTTCTTTCGCGCGTGCTCGCCCAGGAGCCGGCGGTCATCCTGCTCGACGAGCCGACCAACCACCTCGACCTGCGCAGCCAGCTCGAGCTGCTCGACTATCTGAAGGCGTACAGCGAGACGCCGGGCCGGCAGGTCGTCGGCGTGTTCCACGATCTGACGCTCGCGCCCCGGCTGTGCGGCAGGGCGCTGTTTCTGGAGGGCGGCGCGGTGCGCGGCGACGGCGCGTTTTCGAAAATCGCGACGCCGGCGTTTCTGCAGACGCTCTATGGCGTCGATGTGCGCGCACATCTGGAGGAGGCGCTTGCGGCGCTGCCAAGGGCGCAGGATGCAGGGATACAGGCATAAAGAAAAGAAGGGAGTCCGGAGGTGTATCCCCCGGACTCCCTTTTGCATTTTGCAGGGAGGAAAGCCACCCCGAGGTTTATCCTCAGAGAATCCGCTCTCCCGCCTCAAACACTGCCGTCTCGTACGGCGCGAGCGTCATGCCCTCCACCTGCGCGGGCGCGTCCGACGCGTTCTCCAGGAACGTGAAGCGGCCCCGGCGCACGGCGAGCACGCCGTCCGGCAGCGGCTTCGGCCACGCTGGCGTCAGCAGGCCCTCGCAGACGCGCGCGTAGAACGCCCTATAGAACTCCGGCTCAAAGCGCGTGGCGAGGTAGTAGGCTCTGCCCTCTCCCGCCTCATCCACGGCGACGGCGGGCGCGCCCTTGAAGTAGTCCTCGTCGTAGACCATCAGCGGCGTCGCGCCCTCGAGCGCGGCGACCTCGCAGAGCGTGCCGCCCTGCGCGCTGCGCGGCATGGACGGCTCCACGGCGACGCAGCGGCGCGTCTCCCCGTCGAACATGCCGTCGATCTCCAGGCGGCGAAGGCCGAGCGTGTCAAGGAGCCCGTGCGGCGTGTCGCCGAGATAGCAAAGGTCGCTCTCATCCACGACGCCGCTCCAGTAGGTCACCACCAGCGTGCCGCCGCCTTCGGCGAACGCGGAGAGCTTTGCGGCGAAGTCCTCGCGCAGCAGGTAGAGCATCGGCGCGACGACGAGCCTGTAGCCGCTCAGGTCGCTGTCCTGATTCACAAAGTCGACGCCGATGCCGTTTTTGGCGAGGGCGGCGTAGTGCCGCGTGATCTCCTCCCAGTACCCCAGGCCCGCGTTGCGCGGCCCCTGCGCGCCCTCCACGGCCCACTTGTTGCTCCAGTCGTGGACGATGGCGGCCTGCTTCTCCTTGCGCTCCCCGGCGACGGGCGCAAGGCGCTCGAGCAGCTCGCCGAGCTTCGCGGTTTCGACGAAGACGCGGTTGTCTTCCCGCCCGTCGTGGCCGACGACAGCGCCGTGGAACTTTTCAAACGCGCCGCGGCTCTGCCGCCACTGGAAGTAGAGCACGCCGTCCGCGCCGTGGGCGACGGCCTGCAGGCCGGAGAAGATGTTCATGCCCGGCTTCTTGTTCTTGCTGACGCTCTGCCAGTTCGTCATGCTCGGCGTGCATTCCATCTGCCAGAACGGCTGGCCCTTGACGGAATAGAAGAGATCGTGCATCATCGCGGTGTCAATCGCCGTCTCCTCGAGCGTCTGCGACGGCTTGTGCCAGGTGGGATAGCTGTCCCAGCTCGCCAGATCGATCTCGCGGGCCATGTCGAAGTAGTCGACGCCGTCAAAGCGGTACATCATGTTGACGCAGACCCTCGCCTCCGGCACGACCTCGCGGATGCAGTCGCGCTCCCACTTCATGAAGTCCGTCGTCTGGTGGGAGACGAAGCGCTTCCAGTCGAGGATCAGGCCGTTCATCGCGTGCTCGCCCTGCGGCGAGGGGCTCTCGATCTGGGAGAAGTCGGTGTAGTCGTGGCCCCAGAACTTGGTGTTCCACGCGCGGTTGACGCCCTCCAGGGAGCCGTAGCGGTCCTTGAGCCAGTCGCGGAAGGCCTGCTGGCAGAGCGCACAGTGGCATTCGCCGCCGAACTCGTTGGAGATGTGCCACATGATCACGCCCGGGTGGCGGCCAAAGCGGCGCGCGAGCGTCTGATCCATCAGCCGCACCTTCTCTCGGTAGACGGGCGAGGTGTAGCAGTGGTTCTGCCTGTCGCCGAAGAGCTGGCGGACGCGATCCGCGTTGACGCGGCGCACCTCGGGGTATTTCTGCGCCATCCAGGCCGGGCGCGCGCCGCTGGGCGTCGCCAGGTCGACGCTGATGCCCGCCGCGTAGAGCCTGTCGATGACCGAAGCCATCCAGTCGAGCTGATAATCGCCCTCGCGCGGCTCCAGCGTGCTCCAGGCGAAGATGCCCAGCGAGACGACGTTTACATGCGCCTTGCGCATCATCTCGACGTCGCGCTCGAGGATATCCGGCCGGTCGAGCCATTGATCGGGGTTGTAGTCCGCGCCATGCCAAAGTCTGCCGTTCATCCTGATGTCTCCTTCCGGCGGGAAGCCCGCCTGTTTCTCCTGTGATTCGTCTTCTATTCAATTCCTTTTTGGAGGATCCAACCCGTTTCAATCGTAGGCTGCTGCGCAGCCTGCTCTGAAACTGCATTTTTTATTCTATTGGAGTACGTTAGGGCTGCCGCCCAAACCTGCTTGGGGATTTCATCCCCAAACCCCATCTTCGCTTCGCGCATGGACTCATTCTCCATTCTGCGAAAAAAACCTGCCGGGCTCAGGGCGCGAGCACGGAAACCTGCGTCCCGTCGGAGACGACTGTCAAATCGCCCCCGCGCGCGCTGTAGACCTCGCAGCCAAGCAGCTTAAGCTGCGCGATGACCGCCTCATGGGCGGGCTCCTCGTCGCTGTCGGGGATGAACGCGATCGCCGGGGCCGCCGCGCTCAGGAAGTCGCGGCTGGCGGCGACGAGCCGCCCGTGATAGGGCACCTTGAGCACGTCGCAGCGCACGTCGCCCTCCTCAAGCAGCTCGCGCTGGCGCGCGTCCTCCGCGTCGCCGGGGAAGAGAAAGCGCGTCTGCCCGTAGGAAAGCCGCGTGCAGAGGGAGAAGTCGTTCTCCTCGTCCGCGCCGTAAAAGGTCTTGTGCGCGGCGGTGACGGAGAGGGTCATGTCCGCCTCGCCGGTTTCAATCGTCAGCGTAGAGCCGGTCTCCATGCGCGTGACCTCCGTCTGCGGGCTGGCGGCGAGCGCCTCCTCGAGCTGCTCAAGCTGCTTGCTCTCCTTGTCATAGACGGGCAGAATCACGCGGTCAACCGAAAGCGCGCCGAGGATCCGGTCGGCGCCGCCGACGTGGTCCTTGTCAAAGTGCGTGATGAGCATGACGTCAATGCGCTCGATGCCCTCGCTCACAAGGCGCGCGGCGAGCGTTTTGCCCGCCTTGTTGGTGCCCGCGTCGATGAGCATCCGAAAGCCCGAGGGCGCGGTGATGAGCATGGCGTCGGCCTTGCCCACGTCGTAAAAATCGACACGAAGCCCCTGTGCCCGGGAAAGGGCGCAGGGGATCGTCGTCATGAAAAGCAAAGCCATCAGAAGCAGCGGAACCGTTCTTCGCATGGTTTTCCTCGTTTTTCTGTCGTCAGGGATCAGTAGCTGGTGCCGTAGAGGGCGTTCTGCGTGTTCTTGCCGGCGATGCCGTCCACAGCCAGGCCGTGGTCCTTCTGGAAGGCGCGCACGCCGTCATACGTCCACTGGCCGTAGATGCCGTCGGCGACCTTCACCTGCGAATACCCGGCGGCGAGCAGCGCGCTCTGCAGGCGCTTGACCGCGTCGCCCTTGCAGCCCCAGTAGAGCAGGCGGTAGCCCGTCGTAGAGGACGAGGAGCTGCCGGAGGCCGCCTTCGCGCCGGCGGAATAGAGCACCTGCTGCGTGGTGGGGTCGGCAATGCCCGTGACACTCAGGCCGTTGCGGCTCTGGAAGTTGCACACGGCGCGGTAGGTCTTCGTGCCGAAGTAGCCGTCCACGGAGCTGGTCAGATAGCCCAGCGCCTTGAGCCTGCGCTGCAGCGTGACGACCGCCGCGTTGTAGTAGGGCGAGCGGGAGAGCGTCGTATAGCTGCCGCTGACCGTGCCGCTGACCGGCTTGGCGGCGGAGGAGTAGAGCAGCTTCTGCGTCGTGCTGTCGGCGACGCCGGTGGGCGTCAGGCCGTTGACATATTGGAAGTCGCGCACGGCGCGCTGCGTGCCGCTGCCGAAGATGCCGTCGACGCGGATGGTGTAGTAACCCAGATCCTTGAGCCGCTGCTGGAGCGTGTAGATCAGCGCGTAGCCGCGGTCGCCGCGCACGAAGGTCGGGTATTCGCCCTCGCCGCCGTAGCGCACGGCGCTGAGCGAGTAGAGGGCCGTCTGTGTGAGCTGACCGGCGAGGCCGTCGACGGCCAGACCGTTGGCGCTCTGGAAGAGGCGGACGGCGGCGGCGACGCTGTCGGTGTAGCTGCGGGTCGCGCTGATGGGATAGCCCAGCTCGGCAAGGCGCGCGGTCAGCGCGTAGACCTCGTCGCTCACGGTGCCGCGCTTGAGCAGCGAGTAGGAGACGGGATGCGTGACCTTGACGGTCTGCGTGAAGGACTGCGCGTTGTCCTTGCCGTAGTAGACGGTGAAGGTGACGACCGTGCCGGCGGCGTAGGTGTGCGGCAGGGTGAAGCGCAGCATGCCGTCCGAGCCGGCGGTGACGGTCTGGCCGTAGTCGCCCGTCTTGAGGTTCACGACCGTGCCCGCCGCCGTTCTGGCGATGACGGTCAGGCTGCTCGTGGTGATCGGGTCGGTCGCGAGCGTGGGCTTGGTGGCCGGCGCGGTGACGGTGAAGCTGCCGGTCTTGCTGACCTTTGTCGCGCTGTCCGCGCCATACTGCGCGTGAACGGCGGTGTAGGTACCGGCGGCGCAGGTGATCGTCGCGGTGAACTGGCCCTTGGCGTCCGCGCGCACGATCGTGGAATTTGTCGCGGGCTCGGTGGTCAGCGTGACATCCGCGCCCGGCTGGGCCGTGCCGGTGACGGTCAGCTGGTTCTCCCCGGCGGTCACCTTGGAGATGGCGATATCGGCGACCTCGGCAAGGACGCTCAGCGACGTGAAGACGACCGGGTCGCAGCCGCTCTGCGCGGTCTCGTAGTCGACCGACACGGTGTAGTCGCCGGAGGCGAGCTTGTCAAAGCTGACGGCGCCGACGCCGCCCTCGATGCGCTTCACGGCGACCTCCTTGCCGCCGAGCGTGAGCGTCACGGTCACGGGCAGCGCGCTCGCCTTGCTGACCTGCACGTCGATGCGCGCGGTGCTGACGGTCGCGGTCGCGCTAAGCTGCTCCGCCGCGGCGACGTTCACGGTGTATTTCAGCGAGAGCACGGGGCTGCTGTTGCCCCAGTAGTGGAAGGCGACGGTGTAGGTATCCGCGCCCAGATTGGTAAAGGCGAAGCTGCCGTCGCCGCCCGCGGGGATCGTCTGCTCGGCGATCTGCGCGCCGGTTCCGTCATAGAGCTTGGCGACCATGTCGGTTTCGCCGCCGAAGGAAACCGTGCCCTCGATGGCGCCCGTCTTCTCACCAGCTCTGCTGCTGCGGGTCATGGCCATGACGACCGGCTGCTCCTGCGCGGGCGGGGTGGTCTCGCCAGCGGCAGGCGGGGTGGTTTCGCCGCCAGCGGGCGGGGTGGTCTCGCCACCGGCGGGCGGGGTGGTCTCGCCAGCGGTGGGCGGAGTGGTCTCGCCACTGGTAGGCGGGGTGGTTTCGCCAGCGGTGGGCGGAGTGGTCTCGCCACTGGTGGGAGGAGTGGTCTCGCCAGCGGTGGGCGGAGTGGTCTCGCCACTGGTAGGCGGGGTGGTCTCGCCACTGGTAGGCGGGGTGGTCTCGCCAGCGGTAGGCGGGGTGGTCTCGCCACTGGTAGGCGGAGTGGTCTCGCCAGCGGTGGGCGGCGTGGTCACGCTGCTCTTGCCCGGAACCGTCACGGTCGTGCGGACCGGGGTGATGCCGGGCACGGGGTCGACATAGTCGACCTCCAGGTCATAGCTGCCCGCGGCAAGCGACGTAAACGTCCGCGTGTCGCCGACGGTCACGCCCTCGAAGAACAAATCATCGCCCAGCAGGATCACCATCTTGCGCGTGGCGTCGCCCCCGGTGATGGTGACGGTGACGCTGTCCTCCTTCACGGAGACGGAGGCCTTCGGGCTTTCGACCTCGGCGCTCCTCTCCTTCTTCGGCTCGTCCGGCGTGGACGCGGTCTCCGCCAGCGCGGCGGGCGCTGCCGCGGAGCCAAGCATGGCCGCGCAGAGCATGGCCGCGATGCTTCTCTTGAGCTTGAATGCATGCATAAATATTTCCCTCCATATCCAAAGCCGGGAACGGCCCGTTCATTCTTTCCTCATCTTATCACGTTTTCCCCGCCGATGCAACAGAAAGCCCCGCCGCAGGGCCGGGAAAACGCTTCTGACAATATGACGTCTCGCGCGCCCTGATTCTTGCACGGGTTTGGAAATTTCTGTTGATTTTGTTTTCCCGCGCATGTATCATAAGGGAGAATATGGGGCGGGGCCCTTTTGCAGAACATCGCCCGTCCACAGGGAGGACTCAACATGCTGAATTTTGAATTCTGTTCCCCGACGAAGTTCGTCTTTGGCCGCGGCACGCAGCAGGAGGCTGGCCGTCTCGTGCGCGAGGCGGGCGGCACGCGCGCGCTCGTCGTCTATGGCGGCGGCAGCGTCGTGCGCAGCGGGCTGCTTGACCAGGTGCTCGCCTCGCTCGACGCCGCGGGCGTCGCGCATGTCGAAATGGGCGGCGTGAAGCCCAACCCGCGCAGCGACCTGGTCTACGAGGGCATCCGCCTGTGCCGGGAGAACGGGCTTGACTTCCTGCTCGCCGTGGGCGGCGGCTCCGTCATCGACACGGCCAAGGCCATCGGCGACGGCGTGCCCTACGACGGCGATTTCTGGGATTTCTACAGCGGCAAGGCCGTGCCGAAGACGGCGCTGCCCGTGGGCTGCGTGCTGACCATCCCGGCGGCGGGCAGCGAGGGCAGCAACTCCGCCGTCATCACCCAGCTTGACGGCAACCTCAAGCGCGGCCTCAACGTCGAGCTGCACCGCCCGCGCTTTGCGATCATGAACCCGGAGCTGACCTTCACGCTCCCGCGCTACCAGCTCGCCTGCGGCATCACGGACATGATGGCGCACATCATGGAGCGCTACTTCACCAACACGCCCGACGTCGCGCTGACCGACCGGCTCGCCGAGGCGCTGCTCCTGTCGATCATCGACGCCGCGCCCGTCGCGCTCGCCAACAGCACGGACTACGAGTCCCACGCGACGCTGATGTGGGCGGGCACGCTCGCGCACAACAACTCCGTGGGCGTGGGCCGCGAGCAGGACTGGGCCAGCCACAGGATCGGCCACGAGCTCTCCGCGAAGTACGACTGCGCGCACGGCGCGAGTCTGTCCGTCCTCTTCCCGGCCTGGATGAAGTACACCTACAAGCACGACGTCGCGCGCTTTGTGCGCTTTGCGACGGCCGTCTGGGGCGTTGAGACGCAGGGCCGCAGCGACGAGGAGATCGCCCTGGCGGGCATCGACGCGCTGCAGTCCTTCTTCACCTCCATCGGCATGCCGCATACGCTCGCCGAGGTCGGCGGCTGCGAGGCGGACATCCCCACGCTGGCGCGCAGCGTCGTGGACGGCAAGACCGGCCACTTCGTCGAGCTGTATCCGCCGCAGATTGAGGACGTGCTGCGCATCGCGGCGAAGGGCTGAGCATGGGCAAGAACTTCCGCCCCATCGGGCCGACGACGTTCCTCTCCCCCGTGCCCGCCGTGCTGCTCTCCTGCCGGGGAACGGAGCCGGGCTTTGAGCGGGACAACCTGATCACCGTCGCCTGGACGGGGATCGTCAACACGGATCCGCCGATGCTCTCCGTCTCCATCCGCCCGCAGCGCCACTCCCACGCGCAGATCGTGCAGAGCGGGGCCTTCTGCCTCAACCTGATCGATCAGCCGCTCTGCCGCGCGGCGGACTTCTGCGGCGTCAAAAGCGGGCGCGACGTCGATAAATTCGAGGCGATGGGCCTGCACGCGCGCGAGGTGCCGGGCTTTCCCGCGCCCGCGCTAGCGGAGGCGCCGGCCTTCCTCTGCTGCCGCGTCAGGCAGCGGCTCCCGCTCGGCTCGCACGACCTGTTCCTCTGCGCGATTGAGGAGGTCTACGTCCGCGACGCGCTCTTTGACGCGGACGGCAGTCTGCACCTCGCCCGGGCGAACCTCGTCGCCTATGCGCACGGGGAATACTTCCCGCTGCGGGAGAGGCCGGAGGGCTTCTTCGGCTATTCCGTCGCGCGCGAGGAGGTTCTGCGGCGGCGGCTGGGCAAGCCCTGCGCGGGGAAGGACGGCGAAGGGCCGCGCGCAAGACGCGGCAGGGGAACAAGAACGCGGGGAGGAAAACGCCCATGATGCAGGAGCTTTTGAACCGCCGCCTGTGCGCCAATCCGCCCAGCGGCATCCGGCGCATCGGCCAGACGGCCAGGACCATTCCCGGCTGCCTCGCGCTGACCATCGGCGAGCCGGACTTTGACGCGCCGCTGCCCGTGCGCTCGCGCATCGCGGAGGCGATCCTCGCCGGGGAGACGCACTATCCGCCGAACGCCGGCTATCCGGAGCTGCTTGAGCAGGTGGCCGCGCACATCAACGGCCGCTTTCACGCGGACTACGCGCCGGAGGAGACCGTCGTGACCGTCGGCTCGACGGAGGCGCTCGCCTGTGCGCTGATGGCGATCCTCAATCCCGGGGACGAGGTGATCGTGCCCGTGCCGGCCTTTGGCCTGTACAGGCCGCAGATCGAGCTTTGCGGCGGCGTGTATGTCCCGATGGAGACGACGCCGGACGGCTTCGCGATCACGAGGGAGAACCTTTCCGCGCACATCACGCCGCGCACGCGCGCGATTCTCTTCGCCTCGCCCAACAATCCGACGGGCGCGGTGCTGGGGGAAGACTCCCTGTCGGCGCTCAGGGAGGCGGCGCTTGAGCACGACCTCTTCCTCATCGCCGACAGCGTCTACGACCGCATCGTCTACGGGGAGCTGCCCACGCTGATGGGCGACTCCGCGCTGCGCGACCGGCTGATCTACGTGAGCGCGCTCTCCAAAACCTACGCGATGACCGGCGTGCGCGTCGGCTTCGCGGCGGCGGACGCGCCCGTCATGGCGCAGATGCGCAAGGCGCACAGCTTCCTCGTGGTGAGCGTGCCCGGCTGCGTGCAGCGCGGCTGCGAGGGCGTTTTTGACCTGCCGGCGGAGGAGATGCGCGCGCAGTATGAGCGGCGGCGCGACTACGTCTATCATCGCCTTCGCGGCATGGGGCTTGACGTCACCCTGCCCGGCGGCGCGTTTTACATCTATCCCTCCGTGGAACGCTTTTCAATGAGCGCGGAAACCTTCTGCGACAGGCTGATGCACGAAGGGAAGCTCGCGCTGATCCCGGCGGAGTGCTTCGGCTCCACAGGCCATGTGCGCATCTCCACCTGCTACGCGATGGCGCAGCTCGAGGAGGGCATGGACCGGCTGGAGGCGTTTGTCAGAGCGCTTGAGGCGTGAGGCAAAGCAGCGCTTCAACGAAAACAGACAGAAAAGAACCGGCGGACAGAGCGCTCTGTCCGCCGGCTGTTTTTGGGCGATGCTCACTCGATTACCGTGCAGTAGCGGTGCGTGTCCACGGTGATCTGCGGGTGGGCGACGATGTACTCGATGATCGCGTCGGCGACGTCGGTCTGCACGTCGCGCAGCACCTTCTGCCCCAGCAGCATGCCGTATTCGCCCGTGCCGCAGGCGCGGTAGCTGTTCACGCAGACGGAGACGGGTTCGTCATCGGCAATCTCGCGGCCGTTGAGCTTCATCGAGGTGACGCGGCTGCCGACCGGGCGGCGCGTGTCGATCACATAGTCGATGCCGGAGAAGAAGTCGTAGTTGTAGTGCTGCACCTTCGGGCGCAGGAATTCGTCGGAGATGCAGAGCTTTCCCTGCGCGTCGTGGTCAAAGTAGGCGGCGGAGCGCTCGATGTAGCGGCGCAGCGTCTCGCCCTTCAGCTCGAGCACGACGAGCGTGTTCGTGTAGATGTAGGTCGAGACGACGTCGCGGATGGTGACGGTCTGCGGCAGGCCCTTGAGCTCGTTGGGCATCGAGCAGGAGGAAACCTGCGCGCCGGACGCCTCGAGCTGCACGGTGTTGAAGAAGTTCATCAGGTTGCTGCCATGTGCGGCCTTGTCGAGGTGGTCGCCCGCCTCGAGCGCGCGGTCAAGGTGCCCCGCCGGCGTGTCGAGCCAGCGCTGCACCCGCGCTTCCAGCGGAGCGAGCAGCGCCGCGGCCTGTGGCAAAGGCTCCCCCTTGGCGGGCAGCAGCGCGCTGTCAAAGGCCTTGCTGCCGTCCTCATGCACGGTGACGGTGACGGCGCAGGCGTGCGGCGCGCGGTAGCCCGGCTGCACGGCATAGCTGTTGCCGATGCGCACACCGGCGACCGGCGCATGCTGATGGCCCGTGAGCACGAGGTCAAAGTCGAGCTCCCGGCAGATGCGGCAGGCCTCGTTTTCCCCGCTTGCGGAGAGCACGCGCCCCGTCTCCAGGTCGCACTCAAAGCCGCCGTGGTAGAGCAGCACGGTCACGTCGCAGCGGCCGCGGATGGCCTCAAGCGCCTCCCGGCAGGCGGGAATCGGGTCCTCGATGACCAGCTGCGCGACGGTCGCCGGGTGCTCCCAGCGGCGCACGAACGGCGTGCACGCGCCGACCAGACCCACGCGCAGCCCGTTGTCGAGCATGTGGATCGCGTAGGGCGCGATGGGCAGGCGGCTCTCCCGGTCGCGGATGTTGCAGCACAGGCAGAGCGCGTCGAGATTCGTGAGGTAGTCGTTCAGGGCGTCAAGGCCGTTGTTGAAGTCGTGGTTGCCCAGCGTCACATACTGGTAGCCCGCCAGGTTCATCATCGCGGCGAAGGGGTGCGCGCCGCAGGCATCGCTCTGCATGCACTGCGCGCGCTCCCCGGGCGTCAGGCGGTGGTAGAGGTTCGTCATCGGCGAGCCCTGAATCGTGTCGCCGCCGTCGAGGATGAGCGTGTTGCCGTCATGCGGGAATTCCGAGGCCAACTTCATCAGGCCCATGTCCCGCGCCTCGCGGTCGGCGTAATTCGTCGGGTAGAGATAGCCGTGGGTGTCGGAGGTATAGCGGATGGTGAGTGTCTTGTCCATGATGGTGTCCTTGTCAGAGTTTGAATGAGGGTTGGCGTGTTCGCCGCTGCAGGCCGCCTGCGGCGACAGCGGCGAAGCGGCGGCGGGTGCAGAAAAAGCGAAGGCGCGGGATGCGTCCGGGGGATTTCATCCCCCGGGCCCCTGACCGGGGATTTCATCCCCGGACCCCACCTTCGCTTCGCGGCTGAAAACGATGCTCTGCGGTTATTGTCCCCTTGCGAGCTTCGCGCGGATGCGCGTGGAGGCGAACTCGATGACGAGCATCAGCACGATCATCGCGAGGATGAACGAGCCGACCATCGTCCAGCGGCGGGAGTTGATGCACTGAATCAGCGCCGCGCCGATGCCGCCCGCGCCGACGATGCCCAGCGTGGTCGCGTCCTTGATGTTGATGTCAAAGCGGTAGATCACGGTGGAGATGATGTTCGGCGTGAGCTGGGGGATGATGCCGTAGCGCACCTTCTGGAAGGCCGTGCAGCCCGAGGCGTCCAGCGATTCGAGAATGCTCGTGTCCAAGTCGGCGATGGCGGTCATGTACATCTTGGAGATCATGCCGATGGAGCAGATGCTCTGCGTGATGACGCCGCAGAACGCGCCCGGGCCGGTCACGCGGATCCAGATCAGCGCCCAGACGATCGAGGGCAGCGTGCGGATCAGCAGGATCAGCGCGTTGAAGAGGAACGCGACGGGCCTGGGCATGATCTTCGGGCTGGCCAGGAAGCTGATGGGCAGCGCGAGGATGCCGCCCACGACCGTGCCGAGGATGGCGATGCAGACCGTCTCCATCAGCAGATAGGGCACGCCGTCGGTCGCCGTGGTCAGCAGCATGCTCATGTCGGGCTTGACGAGGCCCCAGAAGATGCCCTTGGCGACCTCCGCGCCCTTGGCGGCCAGGCCCTTGAAGGTGATGCTGGAGGCGGACCAGCTCAGCAGCAGCGCGAGGATGAGCGCGACGAGCAGGTATTGCCACCACTTGCGCGGGCGGGATTCGTATTTCTCGAGAATATGATCGGCGTATTGCATGGTATCCCTCCCTTAGCTGAGCTTGCTGCGCAGGAACTGGCTCAGATTCTCGATCACGAACACGGCGACGAACAGCGTCAGCAGCACCGTGCCCAGACCGTTGTAATCGCGCCAGCCGATGCGCTCGTCGATCAGAATGCCCAAACCGCCCGCGCCGACGTAGCCGAGAATCGACGCGGCGCGCACGTTCATCTCAAAGCTGTACAGGCAATGGGAGAGATAGGTCGGCAGCACCTGCGGGAACACGGCGCTCCAGAAGGCCTGGAACTTGTTCGCCCCGGCGGATTCGAGCGCTTCAAACGCGCCCATGTTGACCGTCTCGATGGACTCATAGAGCATCTTGGTGACGACGCCGAAGGTGAAGACGACGATGGCGACGGTACCGGCGAACGTGCCCAGACCGAAGACCAGCGCGCAGATGCTGGCGATGACCAGCGTGGGCAGCGTGCGCACGATGTTGAGCAGAAAGCGCAGCGCGGCCAGCAGCGGCTTGCTGCGGTTGATGTTGGCGGAGGCGGCGACGGCGTAGGGCAGCGCGAGCAGGCAGCCGACGACCGAGCCGAGGATGCTCATCTTGATGGTGTCAAACAGCGGCGGGAGTACCTTGTCAAAGAAGCTGGCGTCGGGTTGAAAGATCTGCCCGAGGATCTTGGTGAGCTGGCTGGCGCGCTTGACGATGAGCGTCAGATCAAACCCCGTGACCTTGACGGAGAGCGCCAGCGCGAAGATCACGATGGCGGCGATCAGCGGCGTGCGCGAGCGCGGGCGCAGGACGGTGTGCCCGTTGGGGAGCGTGACCGTTTCGGGCTTGAAGATGCGGTCAAACAGCGGCATGCGCGCAGCGGCGGAAGCGTTTTTCTTCATGCTGCGCCTCCTCAGTTGCCGCCGGCCTGCGGAACGGCGGAGCCGTTGTAGATGCTGTCGAGCACCTCCTGCGTGACCTCGCTGGCCGGGCCGTCGTAGACGATCTCGCCCGCGCGGATGCCGACGACGCGCTGCGCGTAGCCCAGCGCCAGGTCGACGTGGTGGATGTTGATGAGGATGGTGATGCCCATCTCCTCGTTGATGCGCTTGAAGTCGGCCATGACCTGATGCGCCGTCACGGGGTCGAGCGCGGCGACGGGCTCGTCCGCCAGGATGATGGAGGGGTTCTGGTTGAGCGTACGCGCGAGCGCGACGCGCTGCTGCTGGCCACCGGAGAGCTGGTCGCAGCGGATATACGCCTTGTCGAGAATGCCGACCTTGTCCAGCGCGGCGAGGGCGGAGAGCTTCTGCTCTTTGGTGAACAGGCCCAGCAGCACGCGCACAAAGCCCATATCCGGCACCATCGAGGTGAGCACGTTTTTGAGCGCGGTGGCGCGGGTCACGAGGTTGAAGGACTGGAAGATCATGCCGATCTTGCGGCGGAAGCGGCGCAGAGCCTTGCCGGAGAGCTTCATGACGTCGGTGCCGTCGACGGTCAGCTCGCCCTCGGTGATGTCGATCATGCGGTTGATCGTGCGGATGAGCGTCGACTTGCCCGCGCCGGAGAGGCCGATGATGGCGACGAACTCGCCCTGCTCAAACTTGAGGCTCACATCCTTGAGGCCCTTGACGCCGTTGGGATATGTTTTGGAGACATGCTTGAATTCGATCAACGGGGACACATCCTTTGCTTGGTATTTGGAATCCGCTTTAAAGCGCGTGAAGCGAAGAAGGGAGTCCGGGGGACGTGTCCCCCGGGCAGGTTTGGGCGGCAGCCCAACGTTTCCCTTCATGGCGAAGCCATTCCTGAGAAGCAGTCAGGGAGCGAAGCGTTACCTGACGGTTGATTTTCTGAAGACTTGGATGGACTGAAAAAGGGCGTCCATGCAGAGCATGAGCCAGTGTGGAGGCTTTCCAAAAAACGGGCGGCTTCCGCCTGGAAGCCGCCCGCGCGGGGAGCGGTTACTGCGCGATCTTGAGCGCAGCGCGCGCGCCGTCGTAATCGGAATCGGTCGCGACAGCGTAGCCGGTGTGGCTGTACACGCTGAAGATCTCCTGGCCTTCCGGCGTGTTGATGACGTTGATCAGGGCGTTCTGCATCGCCGCGATGAACTCCGGATTGTAGACGGCCGGGTTCGCCTTGGTGATGGAGACGGTGTCGTTGTAGATGCCCGGGGTGACGCCGATGACATTGAGCTCGTTCCAGATGGAATCCTCGCGGCCCATGCCCTGCTTGCCGGTCTCGTCCGCCTGATCGATGGGCAGCGTCCAGGCCGCCTCATAGTCGTTGCGGCCGTCCGCGTAGCAGACGATGATGTCGACCGCCTCGGCCGCCGCCTGCGCGAAGGCCTCGCCATAGCCGGAGAGGGTCACAGCGCTGGGCAGATCGGTCAGCTTCTTGCCGTAGTTGTCCTGCAGCCAGAGGGTCGGGTAGATGTAGCCCGCGGAGGAGGAGTTCTTGAGCACGGCCCAGTTGGCCTTCTCAAGGTCTTCCCACGTCAGCGCCTCGCCGGCGTTGACTTTGGCGGCCAGCTCCTTGCCGTAGGCAGAGGGCGTGGCGTAGATCAGGGAGCGGTAGAAGGTGACCTCCGGGCCATTCTTGAGGGTCTTGTTGGCCTCGCCGTTCCAGGTCTTCGGGTCGGTGCTGTCGTTGGACAGGCCGGCGCGGGTAGCGGTCAGGATGACCTCGACCTCGTCGCTGTAGAGGGCGTAGGTGCCGCCCGGCAGCCAGCCGATGTCGATGGTGCCGGCGGCCATGGCCTCGCCGGTCGCCTCATAGCTGGTGCCGACAGAGATCTCGATGTCCTTGACATCGTAGCCCTGCTTCAGCAGCTCGGCCTTGAGCAGCTCCGGCAGGTTCTTGGTGCCGGTGATGATGACGTCCGCGTCCTTGGAGGGGACGAACTGGAGGGTCAGCTTGTCCATGGCGACGGTGTCGGCCAGGGCGCTGACGCAGGCGATGCACATGAGCAGCGCCAGGGCGAGGGAAAGCAGCTTCTTCATTGGAAAAAACCTCCTCAATGGTAATGACACAAAAGTGACATGTGGACGCGTACAGTATAGCACAGCAGGCATGGAAAAAGGAAGGGAAATTGCAAAGTTTTTACACGGAAGCAAAAACGCGCGGAAAACGGTGCGCGCGGCTTGATGTTTTCCTGCGGTTCCGATATAATGTGCTCCGGTATGAACGCAGCGGACAATCGGGCGCGGCCCGGGAAAGAGGATGGATGATGGGATTACGGGAGTTTGTGCGGGGCATGGCGCGTCCGCGCATGGGGAGAAGGCTCATTTCGTTGCTGCTGAGCGTGGAGCTGATGGGCGTGTGCGTCGCCGTGTTTGACCGCATCGGGCTGGGCACGGATCCCTGCTCGACGCTGACCCTCGGCCTGAGCCGGCTGATGGGCGTGTCCTTCGGTACCGTGCAGCTCACGCTCAACGCGCTGCTGATGCTGATCGTGCTGCGGTTTGACGTGGGCCGCATCGGCGCGGGCACGCTGGCCAACATGGTCTTTATCGGCTACACGGCGGACTTCGTCATGGCGGTGCTCGACCGCTTTCCCGCGCTGCTGACGCTGACGATGGCTGCGCGCCTGGCCATCTTTGCGCCCACGATGCTGGTATTCCTGCTCTCGGCGTCGGTGTATATCTCCGTCGACCTGGGCGTGGCGCCCTACGACGCCGTGCCGCAGATCATCGCGGCGCACACGAAGCGCCTCTCCTTCCGCGTCATCCGCGTCTGCTGGGACGTGGGCATGATGCTCTCCGGCTTCGCGCTGGGCTCGACGGTCGGCCTGACGACCGTGGTGACGGGCTTCTGCCTCGGCCCGGCGATTGCCGCCGTGCGGGAGCGGGTGAAGGGCTTCTATGGGGAGGCCTGAGGACGGGCACGGAAAAAGACGGGAGGGATGACCATGCCGCTGACGATGGTCAGAAACGACATCACAAAAATGCGCGTGGACGCCGTGGTCAACGCCGCCAATGCGTCACTGCTTGGCGGCGGAGGGGTGGACGGCGCGATTCACAGCGCCGCCGGGCCGCAGCTGCTGGAGGCCTGCCGCGCGCTGCACGGCTGCCGCACCGGCGAGGCGAAGATCACGCCGGGCTATCGCCTGCCGTGCCGCTACGTCATCCACACCGTCGGCCCCATCTGGCAGGACGGGCGGCATGGCGAGCCGGCGCTGCTGGCCTCCTGCTATCGCCGTTCGCTGGAGCTGGCCGAGGCAAACGGCTGCGCGAGCATCGCCTTCCCGCTGATCTCCGCCGGCGCATACGGCTATCCGCTGGGGCAGGCGCTGCGGGTGGCGACGGACACGATTGCCGGCTACCTGCTCGGGCACGAGATGGAGGTGGTCCTCGTCGTGTTCGGCCGGGACGCCGTGCAGCTGGGCAGCAGGCTGTTTCCCGACATCGCCGTCTGCATCGACGACGCCTACGTGCAATCGCACAGCGAGGCAGGCGGCAGGAAGCTGAGCCGCCGCCGGCAGGGCGCGCTGTACATGGAGGAGGAAAGGGCTGCGGCGCCCTTTCTCTGCGACGCGGCGCCCTTTTCCGGCGATGCGGCGCCCTTTCCCTGCAGCGCGGCGCCGTCGCGGGAGCTTGACGAGCGGCTGGGGCGCCTGGACGAGGGCTTTTCGCAGATGCTGCTGCGCAAGATCGACGAGAAGCACATGACCGACGCCGCCTGCTACCGCCGGGCCAACATCGACCGCCGCCTCTTCCACAAGATCAAAAGCAATCCCGGCTACCGGCCCGAAAAGACGACCGTGCTGGCCTTCGCCATCGCGCTGGAGCTGCCGCTTGAGGAGACGCGGGAGATGCTGATGAAGGCCGGGTTTGCGCTCTCGCACTCGACCCCGTTTGACATCATCGTGGAATACTTCATCGAGCGCGGCAACTACAACGTCTTTGAGATCAACGAGGCGCTCTTCGCGTTCGACCAGAGCCTCATCGGCGGGTGAATTTGTCGCCTCACAGGCGACCAAACGCCTCTCTGACTGTGATAGACTGCGTCTATCCAAAGAAAGGGAGGCGTTTTTGATGAGAAAGAATCTGACAGAGCTGGTCTTCATCCTCGACCGCAGCGGCTCCATGAGCGGCTTGGAGGCCGACACCATCGGCGGCTTCAACGCCATGATCGAGCGCCAGCGCAGGGGGGAGGGGGAGGCATACGTCTCCACCGTGCTCTTTGACACCCGCAGCGAGGTCATCCACGACCGCGTGGACATCCGCCGCGTCGAGCCGATGACCCGGCAGCAGTACACCCCCGGCGGCTGCACGGCGCTGCTGGACGCCATCGGCGGCGCGATCCACCATATCGGCAATGTCCACCGCTATGCGCGCGAGGAGGACCGCCCGGAGCACACGCTCGTGATCATCACGACGGACGGCATGGAGAACGCCAGCCGCCGCTATACCGTCGAGGAGGTCCGCAGGATGATCGAGCGGCAGAAGAGCCTCTACGGCTGGGAGTTCCTCTTCCTGGGCGCAAACATCGACGCCGTGCAGACCGCCGGGCGCTTCGGCATCGGCGCGGACCGCGCGGTCGACTACAACAGCGACGCGCAGGGCACCGCGCTCAACTACGAGGTGATGGGCGAGGCCATCAGCGCCGTGCGCGCCAGCTGTCCGCTTGGAAGCGACTGGAAGCAGCGCATCGACGAGGACTACCGCAGCAGGCGGTGAGCGCCGGCCCGCTTTCCCTGGGCCGTCCATGCCCTAGCCCTCCCCATATCGCAGGCCGGGGAAGAAAACGCCCCAAAACGGGAATAATACCCCCGCGCGTCCGGTTGTCCGGCAGGCGCGGGGGCTGTGCGTTTTGGAAGAATTTCAGCGGAAGAAGCCGGCCGGCGGAAGAGGCCGGTCACAGGAAGGACCCGATCATTGGGCGGGCGTCTCGTTGCCGCTCTCGTCCTGGATGCGCGTGCCGTCGCACACCAGCAGCAGCGTGCCGATGCGCCAGGCCCTGGTGGCGCCGTAGACGGGCTCCTCGGGCGTGCCGGCGAGCACGCGCGCCGTCTCCTGCGAGCTGCCCTCGTAGAAGCGGACCGTGTAGTCGTGGCCGGCGGCGGTCACAACGAGCGTGAGCATCGCGCTGCCCTCCTCCGGGGAGAAGGCGGCGCAGGCCGTGACGGGCAGCGTCAGGATCTGGTCCAGCAGCGTCAGAAAGATCTCGCCGTCGGCCATCTGCCCGTTGACGCTGACGGCGTCCCCGTCGCAGAGAAATTCAAAGTGCCGGTCGCCGGAGGTGACGGACAGCGCCGTGACGGCGCCCGGGGAGAGCGAGGAAAAGAGCGGCTCCGTGTGCGCCCCGTCGCGCTCCCTGTCCGATGCATCGCCGGTCTGCGCCTGACCGGCTGCGCCGCCGGCGGTCTGCGCGGCGGTGCGCACCTCGCCCTGCGCGCCCAGAAGGAGCAGGAGCGCCGCGGCGAGCACAGCGCACGCGCAGAGCGCGGAAAGTATGCGTTTCATGAGCGGCCCTCCTTTTGCTTGTTTGCTTCATTATAAAGCGCAGTTGTTGCGCGGAAGCAATGGGAATGAGACAAAAATGTGAACTCTTCCGCAGGGCGCTGCGCGGGTTTGACATTCATGGGAAAATCCATTACAATAAATGGGACTGTGCCGGGCGCGGAGTGCTGCTGCGCTGCCCGGAAAACCACACCCAAAGGATGGAGCGCTGAGCCATGGTTTTTGAGCATAACACCCTGAAACGCTTTGACCGCTTCCCGCAGGGGGCGCTTCCCGCCGGCGCGCAGGTGCGCCTGCGGCTTGCCGCCGTGGGCAGGGAGACGCTGCAGAGCGTCGAGCTGCGCGTGTGGGACGGCGAGGAGCATCGCTTCCCGATGCGCCCGCTCGGCCTGCGCGACGGCAAGCGCTATTACGAGGCGCAGATCGCCGTGAGCGCGACGCCCTGCCTGTATTGGTACAGGTTTGAAGCGATGGTGGACGGGCAGCGCATCGTGCTCGGCGCGCCGGACGACCACACGGGCTGCGGCGAGGGGAGGATGGGCAGCGAGGAGAGCTTCCAGATCACCGTCTATGACCCCGACTACACGACGCCCGGCTGGATGCACGAGGGCGTGATGTACCAGATCATGGTCGACCGCTTCTTCAGGGGCGAGGGGACGGACGCGCTTTTCCACGCCAAGGCCGGGCAGAACATCATGCTCCACGAAAAGTGGGACGAGATGCCCTTCCTCAACATCTCCGAAAACGGGGACAACTTCGCCAACGACTTCTACGGCGGCAACCTGGAGGGCGTGCGCCAGAAGCTTTCCTACCTCAAGGAGCTGGGCGTGACCGTGCTCTACTTTAACCCGATCTTCGAGGGGCGCACCAACCACAAATACGACACCAGCGACTACATGCGCGTCGACCCGATGTTTGGCGACGAAAAGACGCTGCGCGCGCTGTGCGAGGAGGCGGGCAAGCTCGGCATCCGCGTGATGCTCGACGGCGTGTTCTCCCACGTCGGCGACGACAGCGTGTACTTCAACCGCCGCGGTACGCATGGCGAGAAGGTCGGCGCCTACCGCGACCCCGACTCGCCCTATGCCAAGTGGTTCACCTTCCGGCACTGGCCGGATGACTACGACTGCTGGTGGGGCTTCAGAACCCTGCCCAACGTCCGGGAGATGGACGAGGACTACCGGCGCTACATCTTAAACGGCGAGGACGCCGTCGTCAAGCACTGGCTCCGGCAGGGCGCCAGCGGCTGGCGGCTGGACGTCGCCGACGAGCTGCCGATGGAGTTTCTGCGCGAGCTGCGCCGGGAGGTCAAGTCCGTCGGCGAGGACTGCGCCGTGCTGGGCGAGGTCTGGGAGGATGCCAGCCACAAGGTCTCCTATGGCCAGATCCGCTCCTATGTGCTGGGCGACACGCTGGACAGCGTGATGAACTATCCGCTGCGCGAGGCGCTCATCGGCTTTCTGATGGGCCGGCGCACGGCGGGGGACATCGCGCGCGAGCTCGCCTCCCTCAACCAGAATTATCCCAAGCCCTTCCTCTACGCGCTCATGAACCTGATGGGCAGCCACGACAGGCCGCGCATCCTCAACGTGCTCGCCGGCAACGACGGCAGCGACATCCCGCGCGCCCAGCGCGCGCGGCACAGCCTCACCCAGGAGGAGCGCATGGTCGGCACGCTGCGCGAGCACATGATGCTGCGCGTGCTCATGAGCGTGCCCGGCATGCCCTGCGTCTACTATGCCGACGAGGCCGCTCTGGAGGGCTGCGCCGATCCCTTCTGCCGGCGCACCTATCCCTGGGGGCAGGAGGACCAGCAGATGCTCGCCTATTACCGCCGCATGATCGCGATGCGCAAGGCGCATCCCGAGCTGCGCACGGGCGAATGCGCTTATATCTCGCCGGACGACGACGTCTTCGGCGTCATCCGCACGATCAGCGGCGGCGTGGACGCGCTGGGCAAGCCGGCGGAGGATGCCTGCGCCGTCACGCTGATCAACCGCAGCGCGCACGCCGTGGACGTCTATCTGACGGCGGAGGACGTGCTGGGCGCGCAGGAGCTGACCGCCGAGAGCGGCGAGACCATAAACGCCCGCGCGGGCGCGTACAGCCTGCGCATCATGGGCCTGCGCGGCATGACGTTCTTCACCCGCGCCGTGCAGGGCTGAGCGCCCGGGCCGCGGCCCCGCTTCCCCCTCGGGAAAAGCCTTTTTCCGGGCATCCTGACGCCGCCCTTCCCCCTGCTTCGGGAGGAGGGCGGCGCTTTTGCGCCCCAGCGCGCGGGCGCGGCGGAAAACCGCAGAAAAGGAAGAAAAATTTATGAAAGAGCCGGCGAAAGCGGGGAGGAAAGGTAGACTTTGGGAGGCGGAAATGTTATAATCTCACTCGTGACGACCAGTCAAATCACAAGGCGTATTCAACGGGTGTGCCGGGGCCCGGCCCTGAAGCGGCACAGCCGTTTGAAAAAGAGAAAGGTGGACAACTTGACGATGAAGAAATGGATGATGGCCTGCGCGGCGCTGCTGCTCGCGCTGCTTTGCGCCGGCGCGCTGGCCGAGGAGACCGCCGCGGGAATCACCGCGAACGTGGGCGATATCGTGACCTTTGGTCACTACGAGCAGGACAACGACGAGAGCAACGGCAAGGAGCCCATCGAGTGGATGGTGCTGGACGTGCAGGACGGCAAGGCCCTGCTGCTCACGCGCTACGCGATTGACGCGCACAACTACCACTCCGGCCAGCGCGAGACGTCCTTCCCGACGTGGGAGAAATCCGAAATCCGCGCCTGGCTCAACAGCGAGTTTATGAAGGCGGCGTTTAGCGAGGAGGAGATCGCCTCCATCGCGACGGTCACGCTGAGCAATCCCTCCTACAAGAAGTACAACTGGGGCGGCCCGGACACCGAGGACCAGGTCTTCCTGCTCAGCCGCGACGAGGTCGAGCAGTATTTCCCGACCTATGAGTCCCGCATGGTGATCCCGACGGCCTACGCGCACGCGCGCGGCGCCTGGGAATCCTCCACCTATGACATCGACGGCGTGAAGACCACCTGGTGGTGGCTGCGCACGCCGGGCTACTACAGGAGCTGCGCCGCCAGCGTGCGCACCCGCGGCACCATCACCAGCAACCGCGTCTATGACGAGTCCGGCGCGCTGCGCCCGGCCATCTGGCTGACGCTGTGATGCCGGGGAAAGCCATGAAGAGGCATGCTTTTTCCGCCGCGCTGCTGGCGCTGTGTCTGGCGTTTGCCTGCGCCGCGGCGGAGCCTGTCACGATGTGCGGCATCACGGTGGACACGCAGGACACGGCCATCGACTTCGGCAGCACGAAGGTGAAGGACATCGACGCGCTCATCGAGCTGATCGAGGCGATGCCGAACCTTGAGAAGGTCGACCTGTACGAGAGCCGCCTGTCCAATGACGACATGGACAGGCTCTTTGACGGCTACCCGCAGATTGAGTTCGGCTTCACCGTGCGCGTGGGCAACCACACGCTGCGCACCGACGCGACGGCCTTTTCGACGCTGCACAACCCGAAGAGGGACACCGAGCACAAGACGCGCGACTTCTACGCGCTGCGGTTCTGCACGAAGCTGGAGGCGCTTGACCTGGGGCACAACGCCATCACGGACATCAGCTTCCTGCTGGATCATCCCCAGCTCAAGGTGCTGATCCTCGCCTGCAACGACATTAAGGACATCTCCGTGCTCTCCCAGCTGACGGAGCTTGAATACGTTGAGCTGTTCACCAACAAGTTCACGGACATCACGCCGCTGGCGAACCTGACGAAGCTGGTCGACCTCAACCTGAGCAACAACGACATCACCGATCTGACGCCGCTCTACGGCCTGACGGGGCTCGAGCGCTTTCGCCTGTGCATGGACGGCTATCTGACCAACGCGCAGCGCGAGGCGCTAGAGGCCGCGCTGCCGAACTGCGCAATCGGCTGGAAGGAGCATCCCACCGGCGAGGGCTGGCGCGAGCATCCGCGCTACGACGTGATCTACCGCATCTTCCACACCGGCGTCTATGAACCCTTCGACAGCGACGACAACGAGGAGGAACCCGAATGAACCGCACGGCGCTCAGGCGCATTCTGATTGCCCTTTTCCTGCTGCTGCTCCCGCTGCTGCTCTCGTCCCCGGCGCTGGCGGAGCCGGGCGTGCTGCCGCTTGACCAGCTCGTCCCGGGCAGCGCGTTGCTGGAGGAGGGCTTCCTCTCCGAGACGGAGTACCTCGACGACACCATCCACGTCACGACCGAGGAGCAGATGGTCGGCAAGCTGCCCTGCCACATCGTGCGCATCAAGATCGCGGACCCCTCACAGATCCGCACCTGCATGAGCAAGGACCGCTATGACGACCGCACCTACGTCAAGGCCGAGACGATGGCCGAGCACGTCAACGCCGTCGCGGCGGTCAATGGCGACTTCTTCAAGTATTACTACGACTTCGGCTACGTCGTGCGCCAGGGCGTCGAGTACCGCCGCGAGTGCGACGGCACGCGGGACGTGCTCATCATCGACGACCTGGGCAACTTCCACTATGTGCTCATGGCGACCAACGAGAGCCTTGACGACTTCCTTACGAATGAATTCCCGGCGGACAGGCAGGTCGTCAACTCGTTTACCTTCGGCCCGGTGCTGGCGATCAATGGCGAGGCCTTCACCGACACCATCACCGACCTCTACCAGTCCCGCTACAAGATGCAGCGCGTCGCCATCGTGCAGTTGGATGAGCTCGAATACGCGATTGTCGAGTGCGACGGCAAGTCCGACGCCTCCTACGGCATGTCGCTTTCGACGTTCGCCGAGTACATCGCGGAGCTCTTCCCCGACTGCCGCCTGGCCTACAACCTGGACGGCGGCGGCTCTACGAACGTCATCTTCAACAACAAGCGCATCCACAGGAACCCCGACCTGCGCAAGATCTCGGATATCCTCTATTTCGCCTCTGCGCACGACGCGCAGTGATTCCCCCCGCATCGCATGTCAACGGAGCATCTCATGGCAAACGTACAAACCGGCGCGCTGGCGCCATATCCCCTCTGCATCCTGCTGGCGGCGCTGCTCGCCGTCGGCCTCTTCCTGCTGGCGCGAAGGCGCCGCGGCGGCGGGCGCGCCGTGCCGGCCTGGCAGATGGCCGTGCTCGTGCCGCTTGCCGCGCTCGTGGGCGCGCGGCTGCTCTACGTGCTCTTCAGCTTTGACGTCTTCCTCTACGATTACGGCCTGGCCGCGGTCTTCGACCTGCGCGCGGGCGGCTGTCTGATGGCGGGCGCCGTCGCGGGCGCTTGCCTGTGCGCGGCGCTTCTGGCGCGGCGCGCGGGCGTCAGTGCGGGCGCTGCGCTTGACGAGCTGGTCACGCCGGGGCTTGCCGCGCTGGCGGTCTGCCGCATGGCGGAGATCTTCACCGGCGAGGGCATCGGCCCCATGATCGAGCGGGAGGCCTTCTGCTTCTTCCCGCTCGCCGCGGCGAACCAGTATGGCGAGTGGAACCTCGCGGTCTTCGTGCTGGAGGCCGTCGCCGCGCTGGCGATTCTGCTGGCCGCGGCGCGCATGAAGGAGGGCGCGCCCGGCGCGCGCTTCACGACGGCGCTGCTGCTGCTTTGCTGCTGCCAGATTCCGCTGGAGAACCTGCGCAGCGACAACTGCCTGCGCATTGGCTTCGTCCGCGTGACGCAGATCTTCGCCGCGCTCGCGATTCTGGCGATCGTGCTGCTGCGCGCAAGGCCCCGGGGCCGCCGGGCGATGGGCACGCGCGCGCTCGCCGTGCTGCTGTGCGCCGCGGGCATCGGCATCGCCGAATGGGCGCAGGACAAGACGAATATCCCCAACGCCGTGCTCTATGCCGCCATGATCGCGCTGTGCGTCGTGATGGCGCTGTGCGCGCGGCAGGTTCCCAACAGGAGAGACACATGATCGATATTTCGGCAATCAGGATCTACCCCTACGGCCTCGCGGTCGCGGGGGCTGTCCTGATTGGTCTTTTTTGGGCCCGCGCGCTCTGTGCGCGCCGGGGCCTCGCGGCGCAGACCGTGAGCGTGTTCGCAGTTCTTGCCCTGCCGCTTTCCTTTCTCTGCGCCCGGCTGCTCTATTGCCTGATCTGCCTGGACGGCTTCTCGCGCCAGGGCATCGCCTATTTCTTCGACTTCACCGGCGGCGGCTATACGCTCTTTGGCGCGCTGCTGGGTGGCGTGCTCGCCCTCGCGCTGACGGCAAGGCGCACGCGCCAGCCCTGGGGCAGGATCGCCGATGCGCTCTGCGCGCCCGCCGCGCTGGTCATCGCGCTCGGCCGTCTGGCGGAGGGCCTGGTTGGCCAGGGCTATGGCTGGTATGTCGAGGACTGGTTTGACCCGATGAACGGCATGAGCCTGTTTCATCCGGAGGAATTTGACGGCCTGCTGCGCTTCCCCTTCGCCGTGCAGGACATGTACGGCGAGTGGAGCTGGGCGGTCTTCGTGCTCGAGGCGCTGCTGGCGCTCGTCATCGGCGCGCTGGCGCTGCGCCGGGGCGAGGGAAGGCGCCCGGGCGACACCGCGCTGCGGGCGCTGCTTAATCTGTGCGCCGCGCAGATCCTCTGCGAGAGCCTGAGACAGGACGCGGTGCTGCGCTTCGGCTTCGTGCGCGTCAGCCAGGTGCTCGGCGCGCTCGTCGCGGTGGCGCTGCTCGTCTATGGCTGCCTGCGGATGGAAAGGCCGACCCCGGCGCGCGTGGCCGTCCCTGTTGTGGGGACGCTGGCCAGCGCCGGCGTCGTCGTCGCGATGGAATTCGCGCTGGAAAAGAAGATCGTGCTGTTCGAGGCGCTGCCGATGGACGTGTGCTATCTGCTGACGGCGCTGGCCTGCCTGGGGCTGGTCAAAAGCGTCGGCGCGGCGCTGCGCGCCCCGCGGCGGGCGGCAAAGCCTGTGACGGATACGAAGGAGGAAGGAACGCGATGAAGAACATGAAAAAGGGAATTCTCCGGCTCTGGCCGCTGCTCGTCTTTGCGCTGTGCCTGGCCGTGTCCGTGGGCGTCTACTGGGTCTACGGCGAGCACAACCTCGACTCGGACATCTCCTCGGAGCTTCTGCTCGCGCAGCTGCTCAACGAGGAGGGCAAGCTCGTGACGGACAGCTGGTTCTACTCGACGGAGCTGCGCATCGTCAGCCCCGTGCCGGTGTATCAGCTGGCGCTGCGGCTGTTTTCGGACTGGCACGCCGCCAGGACGTTCTCCATCGCCGTGCTGCTGTGCGGCGTCGCGGCGTCGCTTTGCTATCTGGCCACGGGGCTGGGCGCGTCGCCCGCCGCGTCGCTGCTGTGCGCCGCGGCGCTGATCCTCCCGGTCACGCCGTACAACTCGTTCACGCTCGTCTACGGCGGGTTTTATACCGCCTGCGTCATCCTGACGTTTGTGGAGCTCGGCCTCGTGCTGCGCATGGACAAACGGCGCTGGCGGGAGCCCATCCTGCTGCTGATTCTGGGCGTATGGGGCGGCCTGGGCGGCGTGCGCATGCTGATGGTCTGCGTCGCGCCGCTGCTGATGGCGGGCGTGCTGACGTTCTACCTGGAGGCGCGCCGCTGCGAAGGCCTGCGTCAGGCCGTCTCCCGGCCCGAGGCGCGCATCGCCGCGGGCAGCCTGCTGTGCACGGCGGCGACGCTCGCAGGCTATCTGATCAACGCGAACGTGCTCTCGCGCATGTTCTGGTATGAGCAGTTCGACGAGACGACGCTGCGCGCGCTGACGCCCGAGATGCTGACCGACCAGCTGCAGAGCCTGATGAGCTTCTTCGGCTATCGCGGCGACGTGCTGCTGCTCTCGCGCGAGGGCCTCGTCTCCGTGTTCGCGGTCGCGCTGCCCGTGCTCTGCGTCGCGGCGATTGTGCTGCTGCTGCGCATGGAGCTCGGCCCCCGGGAGCGGATGCTGGCGATCTTCATCCCGGCGGCGCTGGCGGTGGGCATCCTGATCAACGTGCTGACGATCGAAAACGAGGGCACGACGACCTACAACTACTCCGTCAGTTACTACATGCCGGCGGCGCTGCTGATGGTCTTTTCGCTCTTCTGGGCGCTGGACCGCTTCGCCTGCCGCCTGCGCGGCCTGCGCGTCGCGCCGATGCTGGCGCTGGTGGCGATGTTCCTGCTGGGCAACGCCGCCTACCGCGACCTGGAGCTGAACAAGACGCCCGGCGAGATGGAGCAGATCGCGCAGGTCCTGCTTGAGGAGGACTGCACGACGGGCTACGCCACCTTCTGGAACGCCAACGTGCTCACCGAGCTGAGCGACGGGCGGATCGAGGTCTACATGGTCGAGAGCTGGGAGCAGGGCAACATCGGTGAGTGGCTCCAGCGGACGGATCACTTCGACTTCACGCCGGGCGAGGGGCGGATCTTCGCGATCTTCGATCAGTATGACATGGATCATGAGGTTCCCGCCTGCGACGCGAACCACATGGTCTTCTCGACGGGCAGCAAGTACGTCTGCATCTACGACAGCTATGAGGAGTTCTCGCAGTACAGCGGCCTGTGAGCGGGAACGGGAGGCGGAAAATTCCGCGGCGGCCGCCCTCCTGAGAGCTTGTGCCGGCGCCGCGCCGGCGGGGTGAAAGAGAATGAAACGATGGACTGTGGCGCTGCTTGCCGCGCTGCTCGCCGTGCTGGCGGCCTGCGCGGCCGCCGAAACAGCGCTTGAACCGATCCCATACAGCTTCGAGCCCGCGCCCTACCTGCCGCATGAGGAGGGCTTCCTGCCGGACAAGGCGGGCTACCACGACGACTCGATCGACATCCGCATCGAGCGCTCGCGCACGCTGGACACCGACTACATGGCCGTCTACATCACGCTGACGGACCCGAGCCAGATCCGCTGTGGCCTGGCGGCGGACTATCCCTCCAAGACGACGGCGACCGTGCTGACGCTCGCGGAGCGCTTCGGCGGCGTGCTGACGATCAACGGCGACTACTTCAACTACCACAACCAGGGCATCGTCGTGCGCAACGGCGAGCAGCTCCGCTTCCGCCCGACGAAGAACCGCGACACGCTGATCATCGACGACAAGGGCGATTTTACGATCCTGCCCTCGACGACGGCGGCGGATTACGAGGCCTTCGAGGGCAACGTGATTCACGCGTTCTGCTTTGGCCCGTGGCTGGTCAAGGACGGCGTCGCCATCACCAACGAGGAGGTGCAGGCCTCCGAGGTCGATATCGGCAAGAACAAGCAGACCCAGCGCCTTGCGCTGTGCCAGATCGACACGCTCTCCTATATGGTCGTCTGCACGGAGGGCCCGTCGGGCGAAGGCTCCGCGGGCGTGACGATTTTGCAGATGGCGAACCTGTGCAAGGAGCTGGGCGCCGTGCAGGCCTATAACCTGGACGGCGGCAACTCCGCGGCCGTGATCCTCAACGACGAGAAGCTCAACAATGTCACGAACACGAAGAAGCGCATGGTCGGCGACTGCATCTACTTCTGCACGCTCGTCCCATAAGGCCATGAGGCGAAGGACGGTCATCCTCGCGCTGCTGCTGGCGATGGCGCTGCTGCCGGCGGCCTGCGCGGAGCCGGTGGAGCTTGAGCTTTCCGCCGTGCCGCAGGCGCTGCTTGAGGGGAGCGCGCAGCAGGGCAGCGTCGAGCGCATCGAATACGACACCTTCACCTATGACAAGCGCGGCAACCCCGGCCGCGCGGGCACCGGCAGGGCCTGCGTCTACCTGCCGTATGGCTATGACAGCGCGCAGCGCTATGACGTGCTCTACCTGATGCATGGCGCGGGGGAGGACGAGGGCTATTGGCTCGCAGAGGAAAACGGCGCGCGGGCGCTGCTCGACGGCATGATCGCCGCGGGACTCTGCCCGCCGGTCATCGTCGTGACGCCCTGCCTGGCCAGCGAAAAAAACGGCGGCTGCAACGGCACCGCGACGTTTCGCTATGAGCTGCGCGGCGACCTGATCCCCGCCGTGGAGAGCCGGTATTCGACCTGGGCGGGCGGCGATGTTTCACAGGAGGGCCTGACGGGCAGCCGCGCCCACCGCGCCTATGCCGGGCTGTCGCTGGGCTCGGAGGCGGGCTGGTCGTCCGTGCTGATGGGCTGCCTGGATGTCATCGGCTATGTCGGCTGCTTCTCCGGCTACTATTCCAACGCCTACGCCGTCGCGGAGTCGATGAATACCGTCTACGCGGACTTTCCGCCGCTGTACTGGTATAACGGCAACGGCACGCTCGACGGCTCGCACGACGACCATCTGCGCGGCTATGGGCTGCTGCTGAAACTGTGCCCCCGGCTGCTGCGGGAGGGAGAGAACTGCTGCTTTGCCGATAAGCCCGGCAAGCGGCATAACCTGGAGAGCTGGAGGATCGACCTGTACAATGTGATGCGGGTGTTCTTCCGGGCGGAGGCGCCATAAGGCATTCACACGCAGACCCCAATACAAAAAGCGCTGCGGCATCGGTTTCCCGGGAAAGGGAAGGGATGCCGCAGCGCTCGTTTTTGTTTCAGACGGGGTTGCGATGGAATTCATGCCGTGCGGATGGAACCCGTCTCAATCGTAGGCTGCTGTGCAGCCTGCTCTGAGACTACGTTTTCTCATGGGTTTTTGGGCTGCCGCCCAATCCTGCTCAGGGGCGCTGCCCCTGAACCCCGCAAGGGACTTCGCCCCTTGATCCCTTCTTCGCTTCGCGGCGGGAATTGCGGGCTTGGCGGGATCACAGCAGCGTGATGCCCGCCTCCTCGAAGACGCGGCGCGTCGTCTCATCCCAGATGGAGGACTGCACCTCGCCGATATGCGCCTTGCCCAGCAGCAGCATGCACAGGCGGCTCTGGCCGATGCCGCCGCCCATCGTCAGCGGCAGCTTGCCCTCCAGCAGCAGCTTGTGGAACGGAAGGCTGCGGCGGCTGTCGCAGCCGGAGAGCGTCAGCTGGCGGTCGAGCGACTCCGGGCTGACGCGGATGCCCATCGAGGAGATCTCCATCGCGCAGGAGAGCACCGGATGCCAGAAGAGAATATCGCCGTTCATGTCCCAGTCGTCGTAGTCCGGCGCGCGGCCGTCGTGCGGCTTGCCGCTCTTGAGCTTGCCGCCGATGCCCTGGATGAACACCGTGCCGTGCTCGCGCACGAACGCGTTCTCCCGCTCCTTGGGCGTCATGCCGGGGTACAGGTCCTCCAGCTCCTGCGCGGTGATGAACGTGACGCGGCGGCAGAGCAGCGGCGTCTCGCAGAGCTGCGGATATTTGCCGCGCACGGTCAGCTGCGTGTCGCAGATGCTCTCCACGATGCTCTGCACCGCCTGGTGGAGCGTGAAGATCGTGCGCGATTCCTCCGTGATGACCTTCTCCCAGTCCCACTGATCGACGTAGATGGAGTGCAGGTTGTCCGGAATCTCATCGCGGCGGATGGCGTTCATGTCCGTGTAGATGCCCTTGCCCGGCAGGATGTCGTAGCGGTAGAGCGCCATGCGCTTCCACTTCGCCAGCGAATGCACGACCTGCCCCTCCGCGTTCGCGCCGGGGATGTCGAAGCTGACCGGGCGCTCGACGCCGTTGAGGTCGTCGTTCAGGCCCGAGGAGGGCTCCACGAACAGCGGCGCGGAGACGCGCTTGAGGTTCAGCGCGCGGGCGAGGGAATCCTGGAATACGCGCTTGATGAGGCTGATGGCGCTCTGCGTCTGGTAGAGCGACAGATGCGGGGCATAGCCCGCGGGAATATACGACTGGCCCATGGTGGTTTCTCTCCTTCCATCCGGCGCACGGCCGGGACAGATGAATGCGCAGATACAGACAGTATACCGCGAAAGGCCGGATTTGCAAAGGATTTTTTGCGCGGGGGAGACGCTCCGCTGGGCAAGAGGGATCAGGGGGGATTTCGATTTCCCCCCTTAGATCCCTCTTGACTCCCTATAACCCCCTTGAAACGACCAGGGCTGCG